>JABFRJ010000140.1 GCA_013141255.1 Hyphomicrobiaceae bacterium | reverse complement strand
ATTTTAAGTGCCTGCGCCGAAGTCAGCTTCAGATTGAGAAATCCTTCCGGCAGCGTGACCCGACTAGCTGTCACCTCAGGCTTTCCAAACAACATCTGCGGTCGCACGATCAACACGACAGCCATCAGCAAAAACACCAAGACCAGCGTGCTTTTCGGCAGCGCCACAATGCCAAACGAATTGATTTGCCCGATCAGTAAAGCTGCAACAGCAGCGCCCGGGATCGAGCCCATACCACCAATAACCGTGACCACGAACGCTTCGGTGAGAATCGCAATATCCATCTGCGACGAGGCCGCAGACTTCGGCGTCTGCAGCGCGCCACCAAGGCCCGCAAGAAACGCCCCAAGAAATAGCGCACCCGTAAACAGCATCGATTGATTGACGCCAAGCGCCGCCACCATTTCACGATCCTGCGTGGCAGCCCGCACCAACACCCCGAAGCGCGTTTTATTCAGCACCAACCACACGCCCGCGAATACCAACGGCCCCATGGCGATAAGAAACAGCTCGTAGGTCGGGAACTGCGCCCCCGCAATCTCAACCGCGCCGCGCAAACCCGGCGCCCGCGGTCCCAATATTTCAAGCGGTCCCCAAACGCGAATGACGAGATCCTGCACAATCAGAACCACACCAAATGTGGCCAGCAATTGCAGCAGTTCGGGTGCGTGATAGATGCGCCGCAACAACAAGACTTCCATCGCCACGCCGATCACGCCCGTCAGCACAGCGCTCAGCAACAACCCCACCATGAACATCGGAAACGAGCGCGATACATCCAATAGCGGCGGCATAATCGTCACCGCCACATACGCGCCCAGCATGTAAAGCGAGCCGTGCGCGAAGTTGACAATCCGCGTCACACCAAAAACGATCGTCAGTCCAGACGCGATAATGAATAGCGATGCCGCACTGGCGAGCCCATTGAGCATTTGGATCATAAAAAACGACAACGACATCGCGGCGACGGACCTGACTGGTGGCGCAACCGATGCGGTGAGCGCGATTTGTTTGTGGGGAAACAATGCCACGCCAAGCCGCGCCCGTCACGCCTCAGGTCCATGCTGTCGTCACGCCGTGGACCTGCGGCACCTTCCAACACGATCTTTGCAGTCTCCCCGCACAATCGCGCCGCGATCTGTGGCGCAAAAACAAAGGCCAGATCAACACGTCCGCATTGCCACACGCGTTTCACATTGGCCCGGCAAGGATAATTCGCGGCGACGTTCTTGTTGCGCTGCACACAGTCTATGCCGCAAAAAAACTACTGTTACGTCCTTTTCACGAGGTCCCATCGCTTGACTTGTTCGGTTAATCCATCACAAATAAATCTGTGCGAAACTATGACTGCGGCGCTGCGTGGTGGGCGTCGGGAGTTTTGCTCCAGGAGTAGTGCAATGGGTATTGAAGCACTGACGAAGGCGGCGATGGCAGCAGGTTTTGCCATGGCTCCAATCGAAGACACAGACGACGTTGCGGTAGCGGCTGCAACGATTGACGTGGAGATCAAGGGTGAGGCTGTCGCGCGTGGTCAACGCACGCCGAAGCAGGCCATCCCAGTTAAATCGATCTTAAGCCTTCCAGCACCGACCGATGCGGTTCGGCAAACGTTGTCGGCGGGCCAAAGTGTCGGCCAAACGGTTTATGGTTATGTCTTCGGTCGCGGCGTAACCGCCTGACACCTAAGGCAATTTCGTAGATAATCACCCTTCCAGCGGTCCTTCGCTGTGAGGGTTTTGTTTTGCCCAAACGGCTTGGTGGCGGACCTATCCGTTTGGCGGAAGCAGTCGCAACGCGCTGCCATCCCCTCGGGCGCTGCCCGCCTATTGCGACTTTGCCGGGGCGCGGCCCGCGCGCGGCGGCAGCGTTTTCAAATACTCAGCCATGGCCCGCCGATCGTCCGCACTGAGCTTTGCTGTATTCAGAACTACATCGGCCATCTCGTCAGCGACGGTTCCACCGGCCGGGGTACCGCCCGCTTGGAGCAGGTACTCCAAATCCTTAACGCTCCATTCGCCCAGGCCGTCTGCCGTGTGCTGGCTGATGTTCGGGATAAAGCCCTTGCCTTCCGGGTTAGGTCCCCCCGCCATGCGCCCACTCGTCGTGATGCCACCCAGCACATTACGCTTCGAGTGGCATTCGGCGCAGTGACCTGGTCCTTCAACTAGGTAAGCCCCTCGGTTGAGCAGGGCATTTTTGCCGGCCTCGGGCTCAAAAGGCTTGCCGTCGAGATAGAGCAACTTCCACATCCCGAGCGTACGGCGGATGTTAAATGGAAAGCCGACCTTGTGCGGTCCGGCCGCCTGAGCCACAGCAGGCAAAGACTTGAGGTACGCGAAGAGATCTCGAATATCGTCAATCCGCATCCGTTGATACGACGTGTAGGGAAACGCCGGATAGAGGTGCTCTCCGTTGCGGCCCACGCCCTTGATCATGGCTGTCAGAAATTGCCCCTCGGTCCACGCGCCAAGCCCAGCCTTTGGATCGGAGGAGATGTTCGGCACCACAAATGTCCCAAACGCTGTCTTGAGTTCGTGGCCGCCGCCAAGCGTGAGCGGGTCCTTCTTGACATCCGTCGCATGGCAGGACGCACACCCGCCGACATTAAACATTGTCTCGCCGTTCTTCAGATCGGCAGTTCGTGGGACTATTTGCGACTCTGGAAACGTTTTTGGAAGCGTGAGCGCATAGAAGCCAGTGAGCCCCCCGACAATGCCGACGGTTGCCAATTTTGAAAAAGTTGCAAGCCGCATCGTCAACTCCGCCATCACTTCACAACAGAAATTCAACGCGAAGAGCGCGCGTCTTGCAACGCGCGCCCTCACCTAATTTAGAGGTTTATCGCCCAACATCTTACTGCAACGGCGTCTGCATCCGCTTGAACGAATCGCCGAGGCCAGGCGCGAACCCTGCCGTGGTTCCGTGACAACCACCACATGCTTGCGTCATCTTGGGGTATTCGGCTTTAAACGACGCTTCGTCCTTGATCGCCGCAGCAGCGGCCTTCGCGTCCGCCGCCCACTTGTCGGCGACGGCGTTAAAGTCAGCGCGCGCCGTCCAGATCTTTGCCGCCGCTTCCGTCGCACCTACTTTAGAGTCATCAGGGAACAACGTCTTGAATTTCGGCGCATTGTCTTGGATCGTTTTGAGAACGGTTTGTACGGCCGCGAGGTCGAACGGCACTTCACCTTTCGTCATCTTAAATGGTGCGCCCCCGGCTTTTGCAATTTCACGCATGGCCTCACGGCGCTGCTTGATGGCATCGGCATTTTGCGCGTGCACAACCGTTGCTCCGAGCGCGACTGCGACAGCGACAGCAATAATACGATACATATAAATCCTCCAGAGGTTGTGCGAAAGGTGGCGCCAGAAAGGTGATGCCTGCCACCATTGACGGTGACATGCTTTGAGCCGGAAATTCACCGCGCCCGTTAAGGCGCAGTCCGCGTTCAAATTGAAACGTAGAGGCGCACGCTAACAAGTAAACCTCTGAGGGATCAATTCTGGCGCACGTCATTTTGATGAGTGGACGGACCAAAGTCTCAGACCACGTCCGATGCACGGCTCAAGGGCCAACACTTGGCGCTGTTCCTTTGGGCGGCAAATTCGACACAATTCACAGATCACTGAAGACCGTCGCTGAGCCAGCATCTCCGCTCATACAACCTCGCAAAAGCGGGTTTTAGCACCTCGAATTAGCCGTTCTTGCGTCCGTCAAACAACAGTTTCGCCATTTTGTCGCCATGCTGATGGCTTCTCCATGCCACCCCGACGCAGTATGATAGTAAAACGCTGTTGCAACCTTGTGTCGTCGTGTGCGTAGCAGTGCGGTCGATCCCGACCCTCGACCGCTGTCCATAGAAGCCCCTGAGCGGTTATCGCGCCTCGCAACGACAAATACAGGGAATACAAACCCAGGGAAATTGTAGTGCAGCAGCCGAGTCCGCCTTCAAGCCCGCCACAAAGCCAGATCGAGCCACCAGAACCCGGTCTCTTTCAGGGTTTCCGCGCCAGTTTCGAGCGCTCCATGCTGGCACGCGAGCAACGCAGCACGCTGCTTAGGTTCGTGCGCGAATGGGTTGCGCCACGCTGGCGTCAAATCGTGCTGTCCGCCGCCATCGCCCTCGGCCTGGCTATGGCGACGTCGGGCTACCCACTGCTTATTAAATACGCCTTCAACACGATTGGCCAAGGTCAGATGGACCCACTGCGTTGGGTCATCCTCGGCATCGTCCTGGCCACAGCCATCCGCGCCTTCTTCCTATTCGCCCATCATGTGGTTTCAAACCGAACCGTCATGGGCCTCACTGCAGACCTCCAGAAAGCGACGTTCGCCCACATCGTCTCCGCCGACTATGCCCGCCTGACGCGTGAAGGCACGGGTCACATGGTGTCGCGCATCACCAACGACCTCGGCGCCATCCAAGCCGCCGCCAGCCTCGCGCTCAATACTTTGCTCCGTGACATTGTCATGGTCATCGGCCTGTTGAGCACGATGATCTACCTCGACCCCGTGCTCTCGCTGATTGTTCTCTGCGTCTACCCCTTTACGGTGCTGCCTATCGTTGCCATCAGCCGCCGCCTCCGTCGCGTCGCCAAAGCGACCCAGAGTGAAATCGGCGACATGACCGCGACTCTGACTGAGAAGCTCTCCGGCGTCCGTTTGATCAAAACCTTCCGCCTCGAAAAGTACGCCACCGACGCGCTAGGCGACAAATTCAACGAAATTTTCCGGCTGCGCATGAAGTCGGTTCGCGCCCGCGCCCGCCTTGGTCCTATGCTTGAAGCCTTCGCCGGCCTCGCCATCGCTGGAGTCATCGGGCTCGCGAGCTGGCGCATCTCTACAGGCATTTCTACCACGGGCGACTTCATGGCGTTCATCACCGCCTTGATGTTGGCCGCCAACGCCATGCGCTCTGTCGGCAATTTCACCACCGGCCTGCAAGAAGGCATCGCCGCCACCGAACGGCTTTATGAATTGATGGACGACCGCCCCGTCGTCGTTGACCGCCCCACAGCCAAGCCACTTGTGATCACGACAGGCACCATCACGCTTGATCACGTCACCTTCGCCTATGAAAACCGCGCCAGCGATCCCGCCGTCAAAGACCTGTCTTTGACTATCCACGGTGGTAAAACCATCGCCCTCGTCGGTCGCTCCGGCTCCGGCAAATCCACCATCATCAATCTGGTGCCTCGCCTGTTCGACGTTACGTCTGGCGCCATCCTCATCGACGGCCAAGACGTGCGCGGTGTCACGCTTTCCACGCTGCGCGATGCCGTTTCCATCGTCAGCCAAGAAGTCACACTGTTCGATGACACCATCCGCGCCAACATTGCGCTCGGCCGTCTCGACGCCCGCGAAGACGAGATCATCTCAGCCGCCAAGTCCGCAGCCGCCCACGACTTCATCATGGCCCAACCCCTCGGTTACGACACGCGCATCGGCGACGGCGGCGTGCGTTTGTCGGGTGGCCAGCGTCAACGCCTCGCCCTCGCCCGCGCCATACTCAAAAACGCGCCAGTCCTCTTGCTCGACGAAGCCACCAGCGCCCTTGACACCGAAAGCGAACGCTTGGTGCAAGATGCACTTGCCCGGTTCACCCGCGAC
>JABFRJ010000364.1 GCA_013141255.1 Hyphomicrobiaceae bacterium | reverse complement strand
CTTCTAAGCAGAGGGTCGCAGGTTCGAGTCCTGCCGGGATCGCCAGCGCAACGGGCTGATAGTTATTTTTGATTTTTGTGATTTTTCTCCATGGCACACCAGTGCCAACGACTGAGACTGCTAATCGCCTTGTTATTTCCGCTCTGGGCTTTGCCTGCCGTTGACTTTCACGCAATCCGTTGCACACTGAAAGTGCCTTCAGCCCAACTTCTCTTAGAACTTGCGAGCCCATGGCATGACACGGACCCTACGAGCGCTCGTCGGACGCACATTTGAACTCGGACACCTCGTCGACCGATGGGCAAATGCGAAGGCGTCCAAGGGGGGCGCCGTTTTGATTTTGGGTGAAGCTGGCATTGGCAAATCGCGCTTGGCTGTCGAATTGGCGTATATCGCACGAGCTGATGGGGCTGACGTTCTCAGAATTCAGGCGGCTCGGCAGCGTGCCAACAGCGACCTTTATCCCATTGTGGCCTATGTGCACGATGCGGCTGATGTGCGACCCACTGATCCCGACGGCATTAGAGCCGCCAAAATTTCCGCTATGATCTCGCGTGGGAGTTCATTCGAACTAACTACAGCCATGCTGGATGCGCTGGTTGAGCTTGGTGCCACGACTGACGGTGGCCTCGATGATCGACAAAGCCCGCGCATACGGCGAGACGTCCTGTTTGGAACTTTACTTGATGGGCTGGCACGCGCGACCGCTTCGCGGCCAGTTCTATTGATAGTCGAAGATGCCCAATGGTTGGATCCATCGACTGTCGCGTTTCTGCGTCAACTTGTTTTGCGGGCCGAAAACCTGCACCTTTTGATAGGGATTACAGCGCGCCGTGATTTCGAACCCGACTGGATTGAGGCCAAATCAAGCAGCATCGTCGTTCTAACGCGGCTTAATGCTGTCGATTCAGTGGCCCTGACGACGATGGTGGCTGGTTCAACGAGGCTGACGCCGTCGGAACGGCAAAGCGTGGTTGAGCGATCAGAAGGTGTGCCGCTATATATTGAGGAGTTGGCTGGCGCCCACTTAACACTGGATAAACTCGGTGCTGCAGTGACAGGAGTGCCAGAAAGCTTACAAGACGCACTGTTGGCGCGGCTCGAACAGCTCGGCGGTGCAAAGTCTTTGGCGCAGATCTGCGCGGCCTATGGTCGGCGTTTCAGCCATGAGATTGGAGCGCTACTCTGGGATGTCGTTCGGGGCGACGACGCTCAAGCAAATTATGTTCAGGCGATCGAACGGCTGATGACGGCTGAAATTCTGCGCCCAGCACCGGTGGTCGTGGGGTCAATCTACACCTTTCGACACGCGTTGCTCCAAGATACTGCGTATGAAAGCCTATCGGCGCTTGAACGACTTGGTATCCACGCGACAATTGCTGCGGCCTTGGAGACGCTTTCGAGATCCAGCGGTACTGCGCAGCCCGAGATTTTGGCCTACCATTACGACCTTGCTGATATGCCTTTCGAAGCTGGCGCCTATCGGCTTGAAGCTGGAAAAGCTGCGGCGCGACGCGGATCGGTGGTCGAAGCTATAACCGAATTCAAACTTGGTATTGCTTCTGCGCGGCGCGCTGCGGAAACGACAGATTGCGAGCCGCTTCTGTTTGAGCTCTATAAAAACCTTGGTCCCGCAATTATGGCACACCGCGGCTACTCTTCGGATGACGCGCTTGGAGCATTTCGCGAGGCTCAACGCCGACTGCACCTATCACGATCGAGTGTCGACCACGTGCATGTGCTGCTCGGTCGATTCAATGTGCACTTCGGCCGTGGCGAACTGGCAAAGGCGCTTGAAGTGGCACAGCAGGCTGATGATGCCCTCGCCATGGGATACGGGGGATATCCTGTTCTACGCGGCCAAGCACTTTGCATGATGGGTCGCTTTGTGGACGCGCGCCGCGCCCTCGAAGACGCCCTTGCTAAATACAATCCAGATCTCGACGCACGCTCCGGATTGTTCTGCCAGGCGGATGTTGTGGCAACGTCCTTTCTCGCGAAGACCGAGTTCGCGCTCGGGCATTGGGTGCGATCGTCAGAGCTGACGAAGACAGCGATGGCAATGGCCCGCCAACAAGGGCACCCGATTGCCCTGGCCATTGCGTCCATGGGGGAAATGTTTTTCGCGACAGAATCAGGAGACATTGAACTGGCGCGAAAACTTTGTGACGCAGCATTGGTGCACGCAACACAACATGATCTGAGCAATTATGTGCTTTGGAACTCATTCTACGGGCAGGCATTGTCGCTAAGCGTCGATCCTGGAGCAGCCATTGTCGGCATGGAACGCATCTTGAAGCAAGCTGCCGACGCCGGCACAGGACTGTTTCGTTCAACCCACCTGGGACTGCTTGGTGCCGCCTATGGAATCGTCGGCCAGCATAATGTTGCTCTGGCGCGCATTGAGCACGCTATCGATACAGCGCAGGCGACGCTTAACCTGGATGTTATGCCAACGCTGTATCGCTTTCGCGCCAAGACATTCGTTGCATTAATGCGGATGTCGGAAGCGGACCATGATTTAGAGATGGCTTGGTCTATCGCGACAGCGCAATCGGCACGAACCGAGGCTTTGCGTGCTGCGACGGCGCATGCACGGCTGCTCAAGGACAGTGAGCGGGGGCGCCAGGCATTTGAGAGATTGGCCGCAATTTATTCGTGGTTCGACCAACGCCACCCCTTACCCGATCTAGCTCAGGCAAAGCGGGTACTTAACGCGTTCGACGACTCTTCAGGCGCGGTCAATACATTGTAGGGTGGTTGCATCGGAAAGTTTGTGGACGGGCGGGATCCCAATAAGCGCTGCAAAGCGTCGTTGTTGACGCAGCGGCACAGGTGAAGATTGGCACGTTAAGGCGGGGAGCACGTTGTGCACGACGATCGGGTAACGAGTTTGTCGATGGGCATCGCCGTGGTGCTGGCTGCACATGGCGTTGCTGCGTGGCTCGGATACGTCAAAGGCCCTGTGTGGCCGCAATTCGTCGCGGCCATCTTGGTTGCTGGCTTTGTGTTATTTAAGAAATAGTGGGCACCGTCGGCTGCGGTGTGGCGCTTCTGGAGAGCCGTATTACTGTGCCGGATGGCCCGTGTCGAAATCTGGGCTGATTTATGAATGGCAGATATATGGCGCGTTCAGGTTGGCCTCAGGCCCCCTGCCCTATACATACCCTAAGTTCGCTGCGGTGACGTAGCGCGGGGCCGGCCCCGATCAGCGCCGGGTCTCATTTCTCGGGCATTAGAGGCCTTCCGCCATGATCTCGCACTCCAAGATCGCGCTGTCTAAGACTGTTACGTCCGTTGCTGTAGTGGCGAGTTTGATCGCGGGGCAGGCTGTTGTTGTGGCGTCGCCTGCGGCTGCGAGCGAAGCGCCTTTGTATGAGGCGCCACAATCTAGTCGCGGTTACAAACGCTACGTGGCTCCACGCCACTACGAGCCACAGCGTGCCTACGGTCATCGTCCGCATGGTCCGGTACGTCGGGATCGGTCGGGTGATGCAGTCGGTGCGGCCATACTTGGAATCGGGGCTGTCATCATCGGCGCAGCGATTGCTGACGCACATCGCAAGCAGCGACGTGGGCACGACGACTGATCGTGGCACATCTCAGAGTTTTCGGCATACAGCCTCATGACTGTGCGGTTTGTAATTGAACGAACCGACATGAGGCTTCGCGCGGGGCGGCTCACGGGCTGTGCCCGCGCATTTTATTTTGCCCGCTGTTCGGCTATGCTCACGTTTCGAGATTACTTTGGCGGAGCATGACAATGGCTGACGAACTGGTGCTGTATTCCAATCCGATGTCGCGTGGGCGTATGGCGCGCTGGATGTTGGAAGAGGTGAGCCAACCCTATCGCGTCGAGATGGTTGAATATGGCCCGCCAATGAAGTCAGCGTCGTATCTCGCCGTCAATCCGATGGGCAAAGTGCCTGCACTCAAGCACGGCGAAGTGGTGGTCACGGAATGTGGCGCGATCATTGCCTATTTGGCGGATGCGTTTCCGACGGCGGGCTTGGCGCCCCCGGTCACCAGTTCACTGCGCGCTCCGTATTATCGCTGGTTGATGTTTGCGGCAGGGCCGATTGAAGCGTCGGCGTCGAACAAGGCGCTTGGCGTTGTCATCCCCGAGGACAAGCGCGGCATGGTCGGATACGGCAGCAGCGAATTGGTGCAAGGGGCACTTGAGAAACTGTTTGATGCAAACAAGTATGTGCTCGGCGATACGTTTTCTGCGGCAGATGTTTATGTCGGGGGTGAACTTGGCTGGATGTTACAGTTCGGAATGTTTGAGAAACGACCATCGCTAGTGCGGTATGTTGCGGATGTGTCCGGGCGGGCGGCGTTTAAGCGGGCTGCGGCGCTGGATGATGCGTTGATCCCCAAGAAGGCGTGAGGGGCATGCTTCAAGTTGGGTCGCCGTTGCCGGCTCCTTAGGAAGGGTCGCCGTTGCCGGCGAGGCGGATGAGCGTTTCTTCGCGCCAACTGGCGAAGCGTTGTTCTTCGATGGCCTGGCGCATGGCTGCCATCAGCTCTTGGTAGAAAATCGTGTTGGCCCACGAGAGGATCATGGCACCGAGATACTCGCCTGACTTCAACAGATGATTCAAATAGGCGCGGCTATATTTCGTGAACGGAGCGGCGGTTGAGTTTGGATCGAGCGGGCGTGGATCATCGGCGTGCTTGGCGTTCTTGATGTTGACGCGGCCGTTCCAAGTAAACGCCAAACCGTGACGACCGGAACGCGTAGGCATTACGCAATCAAACATGTCGATTCCGCGAGCCACGCTTTCGATCAGATCTTGCGGCGTGCCGACGCCCATCAGATAGCGCGGCTTATGTGTTGGTAGGAATGGCAGCGCTTCTTCGAGCACGCGCAGCATGGTCTCCTGGCCTTCACCAACTGCGAGGCCGCCGACGGAATAGCCGGGCAAATCGAGGGCGGCCAATTGTTCGGCGGAGCGGCGGCGAAGGACGGGTTCGGTGCCGCCTTGGACGATGCCGAATAGGGCTTGTTTGCTTGAGCCGAATTGCTCAAAGGCACGGGCACTGCGCTCGGCCCATCGCAAGGACAATTCCATCGCTCGCTCGGTTTCGGCGTAGGTCGCGGGGAGCGCGATACATTCGTCAAGTTGCATCTGGATGTCGGAACCGAGCAAGCATTGAATTTCGATGGAGCGCTCGGGCGTGAGTAAATGCTTGGAGCCGTCGAGATGCGATTGGAACGATGCACCTTGCTCGCTCATTTTGCGGATTTTCGACAGGCTCATGACTTGGAAGCCGCCGCTGTCGGTGAGAATCGGTTTGTTCCAGCCCATGAATTGATGCAGGCCGCCGAGGCGTGCGATGCGTTCGGCGCCCGGTCTCAGCATGAGGTGGTAGGTGTTGCCCAGCAAAATATCGGCGCCCGCGTCGGCGACTTGTTCGACATAGACGGCTTTCACGGTCGCGGCTGTGCCGACCGGCATGAAGGCCGGCGTGCGGATGAGCCCACGAAGCGTGACGACTTCGCCGAGGCGCGCATTTCCGTCTGTGGTGATGGGGCGATAGTGGATTTCGGATTGCATGCGGTCTCGTTGCGTGGCGTGCCCAAGGACGGCGGGCGTGGGGCACCAATCACGGTTCGGGGTTAGGGGCAAG
>JABFRJ010000075.1 GCA_013141255.1 Hyphomicrobiaceae bacterium | reverse complement strand
CCATTTTTGCCGACCGATCTTGTCGTCCGACTGGCTGCTGACGCACAAACACATCCAACCGCTATTATTCTAGCTCGATCACGCGGCGAACTTCATCCCGTTATAGGCTGCTGGCCCATCTGCCATGCCAACGACCTAGCCGATGAACTAAATGTCGGCGTCCGCAAAGTTTTGCGCTGGACCGATCGCCATGGCACCCGTGGCGTAGATTTCGCTGATGAACTCATTGGCGGCGAACATGTCGACCCATTCTTCAACGCTAATACCCCTGAAGAGTTCGCTGAAGCCACACGCCTCCTTACGCGACAGGCACAACCGGGATGAAAGCAATACGCATGTCGGATGGCACACCGATCATCGGTATTGTCGGCTGGAAGAACTCCGGCAAGACCACTCTGACTGTCGCACTAATCGGCGAACTCGTCCGCCGCGGCTACCGCGTCGCCTCGATTAAACATGCACACCACAACCTCCGTATCGACGATAAAGACACCGATAGCGCACGTCACCGCCAGGCAGGCGCCGCACAAGTTGCTGTCGTGTCTGAAAAGAGATGGGCCATAGTAACCGAATTGAATGGTACGCCAGAACCCGACTTCCAAGACATGCTATCCAAATTTGAGCCGTGCGACATCATCGTAGTCGAAGGTTACAAATCCCAGCCCATTCCAAAGATAGAGGCGCGACGCTCCGAATCCGCCAACACGCAGCCACTTGCTACAACCGATCCCAATGTAATTGCCATAGCCACCGATCACGCCATCGAAGACGCAGGATCAGCGCGCATATTCTCCATCGACGCAATCACATCCATTACTGATTTTATCATTACCTCGTTGGCAGTCTCAAAACGCAAACTTGGAGCGTGATTGCCATGTGGCACGCCCCGACACCTCAAGCCTGGGCGTTGGCCATCGCGCTGGTTACGACGACGGCATCAGCCGCTCAGAAGCCAACCGTTCCACCCGGCAAGGATCCAGGTGGCACGGCAATTGCTGTAATTACAACAGGGATTGACTACACTGACCCGGCCATCGCTGCCTGCCTCGCACGCGATGGCGAAGGTGAGCTGATCGCGTGGGACATCATCGACAACGACCGCAAACCATGGCGCGACCCGATGGCAAAACCAACACCTAGTTGGGGCACTAGTAGCAATCAGGTTCTAAAGTCAGTGCCTTGCCAAGCGGGTATTCGCATTATCGCAGTCCGCGTCGATCCCTCGCAACCCATCACCTTAGGAAAAGCACTCGCTTTCATCGCACAAACACCCGCCCGCATAGCGGTACTTCCAATGTGGAGCGAAACGATTGAAGACTGGCTCGCATTCGGCTCTGCCGCAGACTCCTTCAAAGACGTACTAATAATTACTGCAGCAGGCGATGAGCAGCGCAACATAGATTTAGCACCAGTTTATCCAGCTGCATTCGCCTTACCAGGAGCCAACTGGCCCGCGCTCAACAATCTCGTTGTTGTCGGTTCGGCCCATGGCGACACACGCACACAAACCAACACATCCAATTTCGGCAGCAGGACCGTTGCCCTAACAGTGATGGAACGAGCCTCAGACCAACCAACCTCATCTTTCCCAAACGCGTCCCCCTCTGGCCGCGCAGCCATTGACGTCGCCTGGTCATTGGCTTGCAGTATCACCAACGACACAAAACCTGTGACAACAGCCAAGCTTAAAGCACGGCTCCTAGAGCTTCGCCGTGTTGAGCCAACAAGTGACGGACGTATGCTTTTCGACCCCGGCTGCCGCAATCAACAACCCGCCAGATAAACCAACCGCGACTAAGGACTATCAAGCCATGACGGATGACACAAACCGAGCAGATCGCCGAAAAGCTGCAGCCGATCTACGGCGCGAGGGAAAACTTGATCCTGCAGCATTTCTGAAGCTGGCGGGCAAGTTCATTGAGCTCGCCAATCGTGAAAACCAAACAGTGCCAGCAACGGAGCTTCATCTAGTATTTCTATGGGCTGCAACGCGCTACAACGCCCACGTCGCAAAATCAGTCCTCGACGTGCCGAACCACGAGGTTTACGTCGCCGATATGACCAAACAATTCCAAGACATGCTGCGCCAACATCTCGCCGACCCCGGGCTTGATCGCCCAAACGACTAACCAATGGACCAGATCAAATATCAGGCGCCGCCAGTTGCAGTTCCATAAAGACGCTTAAGGGATCGGGCGCATACGAGCCAAACGCCGCCCGTTCGACAAATCCAAATCGGCGATAAAGCCCCAATGCCTCCGGCTGCGCATTGCCCGTCTCAAGCCTCACGATAGAAACCCCATCCCCACGCGCCGCATCAAGCAAGGCTTCAAGCAGCCGCACACCGATGCGCTCGCGTCGCGCATCGGCATCAACCCACATACGTTTGATCTCCGCTGTATCGCCCTGAGACCGAACCAACGCTCCACAACCAACCGCTACGCCGCGTCGCCGTGCCACCAAAAACAGAACATTCGGTTGAAGCAACGCCTCAACGCCAACAAAATGATTGCTCTCCGCCGGATAGAGATCACCCATATACGCTTCAGATGCAGCAAAGAACGCAGCCACCTCAGCGGTATCTGGCCGTTCTGCAACAACGGTCACCACAATGCTCTCCGCTATAGCCAGTTGTTGCTCCGGCGTCTTACCGAGCTTGTCCCACTCAGCCGCTTCTTCTTCTGAAAGAAAGCCGCGACCGATTTTATATGCTGTCTTCAATCCACCAATGGGCACAACCGCCGCATCAGTATAGTCCCCCGCATAATCCTGAAATGGATCGACTTGCGTAAACATAGTGTCCGAGTGCCACAGCTTCTGCAACGCCTGTTGTCGCACGCTCTCTGGCACACCATCGACCATAAAGCGCTTGTAATCAGACGTGTAATCGAGCGCGGAAAAATCGACATCAGCAAAGTCCTCTTCGGTCAGCGGTCGGCTTGCTGGACCTCCGTCAACTGTAGCTTTCGCCTCTGGCGTACCATCGTCGCTTGCGGCTCGTGGAACATCGGCCGCGTCACCGACCGGCACGTCATGTCCCCCCCTCGCCGCCGACTTACGTCGCGACCATCGGGATAAGAAGGTGTCGTCAGCGTTTGACATAGAGCCCAGTCAAAAAACGACCTCAAGCGATTACAAAACCAATGGCCCACTTAAGACACCGGTCACGTCACGCCCGGATCGCGGCCAGCTAAACGCATCCGCTCGCGCAATACATGCACTGGCTCTTGTCCAAAATTGTGCTCATCCTCAGCCTCATAGCGCACCCTCGTCCGCTTCACAAAAGCTTCCTCGACATGATGTGCATCAATAAAAGCCTCAACCAGCTCAACCAATTCATCAGGCATCGAAACACGACCGATAATATCTTCAGATGTCGCGCCATACGCCTCAACGTCAAAGGGCGAAGCCGTCAACAGGTGACACTGAATAGCAACTCCGGACTCCCCCCCTTCACGCAAAACTACATAGACCGACGGAACACCATTCGATAGATTAACTTTGTAACCTGCGGTCTCTTTCCGGTGCAGTTCCAGCGGCATGGTCGCAACATGAAAATGCTCATGACCGGGACCGCGGCGCAGCAAACGCATCTCGGTAATCGGCGGTGCATCAAGAAAAACCGAAACCGGCTTCCAAATGTACTCTTGCCACGGATTGTCGATCCGCTCCCGAGCGACAATCACGCCCAGAGAAACTTCAAGCGATCGAGGTAGGGTTTGTGTCACGGGCATCCTGTTATGTGGCCAGCTATAGCAATCAAACATCGAACTTCGCTTGGCACCTATATTCGACTAAAGTTTAGTGCAAAAGGACCCGTCGCGTCCATAGGTCAAACCAGCTAAACGTTTGATAAGGGTGAACAACTCAATAGGTGCGGCGTGTGCCGGCATCAGAAACCGCCGACAAACAAGCGGAAAATAAAAAAATATCGGAGAAGCGCCGCGCATGCCCACCCAATCCAAGCCCCAGTCAGCCGATACAAGCGCAAAATCGCGATCCACCCTGGTCTGCAATTGCCAAAAAACTATGGACATCGACGGTGCCGCGCTCGGCCACGACCTAGGCCGTACAGAGGCGATACCAGTGCACACTGAGTTATGTCGCAGTCAGTTGGGCGCGTTTAAATCAGCAGTGCACCGCAGTGACGAGATCACCGTCGCTTGCACTCAGGAAGCAGCGCTGTTCGAGGAAGTCGCCAACCAGGAGCGCGGCGAGAATTCACAACTGACATTCGTCAATATCCGAGAAAATGCCGGATGGTGCAGCACGAAAAAAGCAGCCCATCCCAAAATCGCAGCACTGCTAGCCGAAGCGGCACTGCCGACCACCCCTGTACACACCACGACGTTAAAATCCGACGGCGTTTGTTTGATTTATGGCAGCGGACAAACCGCGCTGGAGGCCGCAGTAAAACTCTCCAAGCGCCTGCATGTGACATTACTGCTCACCGACGCCGAGGGCATCGTGCCACCGTCCACAGCAAATTTCGCCATCGCCAAAGGCCGCGTGCGCAGCGTCACAGGACGCTTAGGCGCCTACAACATTGAAGTTGATGGCTATGCACCCGCATTGCCATCGTCACGCGCAAAGCTTGCATTTGACTTACCAAAAAATGGAGCAAAATCGCGCGCAGACTTGATTGTTGATCTATCAGGTAAAACCGCCTTGTTTCCACCAGGCGCACGCCGTGACGGCTATCTACGAGCATCGCCGACAGATCCAGCTGCCATCGCTGAAACTCTCTTCAACGCATCCGACCTCGTTGGTGAGTTCGAAAAGCCGCTGTACATCGACTTTAACGCTGGAATTTGTGCGCATACACGCTCGGGAAAGCCTGGCTGCCACAAATGCCTCGATGTGTGCCCAACCGGAGCCATCGCGCCAGCCGGTGACCACGTCGTCATCGATGCCACCATTTGCGCTGGATGCGGGACATGCGCCGCCGTCTGCCCAACAGGAGCGGCAAGCTATAACTACCCAGTGCGCATCGATTTGATTGCACGATTGAACATTCTCATAAGCACCTACCTCAAGGCCGGAGGCAGCAGACCAATCATCCTCGCTTACGACGAAACCCATGGTCGTCCGCTCATAGACGCTCTGGCCCACGAACGCGACGGCTTGCCGTCAAATGTTCTACCATTCGCACTGCATTCGATTTCCAGCCTAGGTCACGACGCCATTGCCGCAACTTTGACTATGGGCGCAGACCACATCCTGTTGCTCGGCTCGCCATCACATCGCGACGAGCACCCCGCCATTGCGAGCGAACTGGCCTTACTCGATGCCATTCTTGAAGGGCTAGGATACACACCCAACGGCGCTGCACTAGTCGTAACCTCAGACCCCGATGAACTCGACAGCCAGCTAAAAACACTATCGAGACGCAACGTGATTACGCCGACAGCATTCGCTTCGATCAGCACCAAACGCGACCTTGCGCGAACGGTTATGGGCAAACTGCACACGGCAGCACCTAAGCCGCAGGATTGGCTCGCCTTACCGAAACATTCTCCCTATGGCCGCATTGCAATCAAAACTGATGGCTGTACGTTATGCCTCGCCTGCGTCGGCGCCTGCCCAGCCAACGCCCTTGCCGATAATCCCGAGCGTCCCGAACTCTCATTTACAG
>JABFRJ010000448.1 GCA_013141255.1 Hyphomicrobiaceae bacterium | reverse complement strand
CGCACCACCCGTCCGCGCGCCATGCCACCGGTATAATCAACCAACCCTACGTCGAGCGTCACCTTCGGTTGGCCATCAGTACCAGGCGCGATCAACCCGTGCAGCACAAACACTTCGGTAGCAAAGTTCTCGACCACAGTCCCATCCGCAAGTTTCGCCCCAATCGTCGATCCCACTCCGCCCCGTATCCGCCCACGTCTGATACCAAACCTTGCAGCCGTCACTTCAAGCGCACCAATGAAATCCTGATTAGGCCTCAACCGCAACGCAATCACACGCCTGTCCGTCTTCGCGCCCACGGACGCCACCGCCAATGGTCCGAAGATTTTGAAATTGGTTTCGGCATCTGGCACAGCCTCATACATCGCTCCATCGATACCAAAAGCCCGCACCTCAATGCGCTCCGCAACGACAGTATCTTCCGGTAGAATATGCCCACCAGAAGCCTTCCCGCTCGCTTCCCGCCACAAACCATGTGCATGAAAAAATGGCGCGCCGTCACGCACACCAAAAGTCATCGCGCCCGCCTCCAATCGACAGACACCTGCGGGCCGGTAAGTGTCCGAGTAAAACGCCGCGTTCGCGCCGTCCTTAGAAAGCGCCGGCATCACGTAAGCAAACGGCGACAAGGCCGCCGGACCCAACTCAACTACACCGCACTTAAAACCAGCGTCAGCAAAACCTCGTCGCACCGCCTCAAGCAGATGCTCGCCCGGTTCCAGCACAAACCGAATGTCCCGTCCTCGCGCTTCAACTGCTACAATCCGTGGCTCCTGCGGTGGACCCGGCTGCAAAATGAAAGAAGGCCGCGTCATGGGATCAACCCATCAGGGCCAATCACGCCACGCTTTTCAAGTTCGTCCTTCACCATCCGTTTCGGGATCTTGCCGTAGCCTGATTTCGGCAATGTCTCCCAGAACACAAATTTTTTCGGCATCTTATAACGCGGAATTTTCGCGCTCAGATAATCAAACAGTTCAGCCTCGGTCACGCGCGCGCCCTCACGCGCCACGCAAACCGCCACTCCAACCTCGCCCCACATCTTATCAGGCACACCAAGCACCGCCACCTCGGCAACACCCGCGTGCGTCAAAATCTTCTCCTCCACCTCGCGCGGATAAATATTCGAGCCGCCCGAGATGTACATGTCCGATGCCCGCCCCGTGATATAAACAAAGCCCTCCGCATCCATGTGCCCAAGATCGCCCGTCCGGAACCATCCATCACGGAACGCCTTTGCATTCGCTTCTGGATTATCGAAGTAGCCCGCAAACACCGCTGGCCCAATCACGCAAATCTCGCCAGTCTCAAACGGCGCTAACTCTTTGCCAGTATCGTCCTGGATCGCCACCTGCATGCCCGTCCGCTCATATCCACACGTCCCAAACTTGGTCGTCTCAACGTCCTCCAAATCATGCAGTGCTGGCGGCAAAACCGTTATATTCCCCGTCACTTCCCCCAAGCCAAAATACTGCACAATCACCTTGCCAAGCTTTTTCAGCGCAAATTTCTGATCCTCGCGATACATCGGCGCACCAGCATAGATCACCCGACGCAGGGCCGAATGATCGAACATATCAACCGCCGGATGTTCGACCAACATTTTCAGAATTGTCGGCACTGTAAACATATTCGTCACGCGATACCGCTCGATCAGTCGCCACGCTTCTGCAATATCAAAGCGCTCGGTCGGCAATAGGATCGTCGGTGCGCCACGAGCCGCGACAATAAGTTGATGCACCCCCGCGCCATGACTAAGCGGCGCCACCACCAAAGATGCATCATTTTCAGTTGCGCCTGGCAGCAAGTCACAGAGATGATTGGTCACCACGAACGCCATCTGTCCATGACACAACACTGCAGCCTTTGATCGCCCCGTTGTGCCCGAGGTAAAGAAGAACCAACAAGGATCAAAATGTTCAACCGCTGCTGACTCAATGGGCTGGCCCCGGTGACGATTGATCTGATCACTCACATTGGCTTCACCAAACGCGGTCGGCTTGGCTTGCTCATCCATACGCCAGATAAACTCAACACCCGGCACATTTGCGCGGATAGCCTCTGCGTGCTCCGGAAAATCTCCGTGACACAAGAACCCTTTCGCCCCCGAAAACTGTCCGAGATAAATCACTTCATCCGGCATGAGCCGAAAGTTCGTCGGCACCCACACAGCTCCGAGCTTGAATGTCGCAAACATAGAAAAAAACATCTGCGCCGTATTCTTCGAATGCACGAGCAGCCGATCACCCTTGCCAATTCCCCGCGCTTGCAGCGCTGCCGCCAGTGCCGAAACTTCAATATCGATGTCACGCCACGACCATGTTTTATCGCCCCAGACAAACCCTGGTAGATCAGGGACCCGACGCACGTTCTGAGTGATAAGATGCGCAAGGTTCATCACCCGCATCGTATTCGGCGCAACGCCTCCCTTGGGAGCAGAAACGGTCATGACATCAACTCCGCAAAGGTAGCTTGCAAAATGCTCGCGCCAATAGGCCCAGACAATCCAACGTCAATACCCGTCGAGTCGACCATCCCATTGCCTGTTGAATAGAAAGTGGCCGATAGCTTGCTCCCCCGTCAACCAAGCGCTGCACGACCGTGCCATGTCCTGCCAGCAGCCATGCTGGATAGTTTGGTTCAAGCTCATTAGTGACACGGTTGCCGGTGGACACCGCGTGTGACCAGGCGGCCCGACGCCCAAAAGTCGCCGACGACCTAGGAGAACAATAGTCTTGAAAATGGGGTGGTGGGCCCGGAGGGACTCGAACCCCCAACCAGACGGTTATGAGCCGTCAGCTCTAACCATTGAGCTACAGGCCCACCCTTGGCAGCGGGCGATACAGTCACCAACCGCGCCGCGCGTCTATAGCATGCCCTGTCCACCCAACAAGCCCTGCCATCGACACCGCAAAACGCCGCACGCAATTCTACCCGTCCGTCAGACAGCGCCCATTCAGTCCCCAGTCCACAAACGGACGCATTGCTGTGGCAACGTCAACCCATCCCCAACCCTTACGAGCCCCATCGTGACCACGACATCAACCATGCCCCCCCAAATCCGCCCGCGTGCCACTCGTACATCCCGCGCAGCTCACTTCGCCCTCATCGCAGCCGGCCTTGCCCTCACCACGCCGTTCACAGCCGCCCACGCCCAATCACCTCCGGATGCCCCCCGCATGAACGAACGCACCGTCACTGTCTCAGCCGCTGGCTCAACCTCCGCGATCCCCGATCTGGCTTACATCTCGTCAGGCGTCATGACCGAGGCCAGCACTGCACGCGAAGCCATGAGCTTGAACAACGCAGTCATGGCCAAAGTAATCGATGGTCTGAAAGCTCTCGGCATCACTGCAACCGACATCCAGACAACATCGATCAACGTCAACCCGCGCTATACCAATCCGCGCGATGGCAAAGCGCCTGTCGTCAATGGCTATCAAGCGCACAACACGGTCCGCATCACAGTTCGCAATCTGACCAAGCTAGGCGATATTCTGGACAACGCCGTAACGCTAGGCGCCAATCAGATGGGCGGCATTTCATTCGACGTTTCAACTGCAGAACAACTCAAAGACGAAGCCCGCAAGGCCGCTATGACCAACGCTCGCCGCCGCGCTGAACTCTACGCCAATGCCGCCGGCGCAAATCTCGGGCAAGTCCTCACGATCTCCGAAGATGTCCGCATGGCCGGCCCGCGCCCCGTTTCCATGGCCCGGATGGCCGCCTCCGCAGACTCAGTCCCAGTCGAAACCGGATCAATGAAACTCGAAACCACCATCCACGTCACCTGGAGCCTTAAATAAAAAAACCACCCGCCCGGGTGGTGTCATCGTATCACCAAACGCAAAAGAGCCGCCCGAAGGCGGCTCTTTCGTTTGAGAAGTGTTACGCGACCCGTGTGGCCGGCAACTTCTTATCCTCCTCGTGTTCAAGCCCTGATCTAAGTCCAATTCCAATATACCGAACTCGACCTGCAATCTTAGCTTTTTGAACTCCGAGATCTGCGAACTCTCTTCCAAATGTAGGCAGCGCCAGGGGTTCCTTTTGCTGCTCTTCACACCATGCACAATAGTCTTCATACAGTGTCGTTGCAGTCAGGCTAGTTCCTTCTGACACATCGATACGCTCTTTGTGAAACCGCTCAACGTCCGTCTCAGGTGCAGTGAGCTTCTTCGGAGCCGATCGATTATCGTTAGCGACGCCGAGGCGTGGCTTCGATGCAGCAACCGGCTGCTGTTGTGGAACATCTTCGACAACCTCGCGCACTCGCGCCGCTGCCATCTTAGGCATCGCCGGAGCTTGCTGATCATGAAAGCGCCACGTGGCCATGGCCACAAACATACCAAAGCCAGATCCGACCTCCAGCAACACGGCGACAAATATCGCGAGCGCCGTCTGCATGTCCTCGGTTTTAATGCTCACCCCTAACAAGGAAGCGAGTTTCGCGAGGGCAGCCGCTTGAGGATCGGCATCAGCCATGGCGTCTGCGCCGGTGGACTTTGCCAACTTGGTGTTGATCTCTTGGATCGCACCATTCCACTTATCGGCCTGCTGAGCTGAAGCAAGTTCAGCATTCAGACCTTGGTACTTTTGACAGAACTCGCGCGACTGCGGTCCTGTTGTCTCAGCGCAGGCTTTGGTCTTCGTCCACAAGGACTGGAACCGCATGCCATCAATATCGCTGAGCACCGTGTTCGCTGGGCGGTGCTGAGGAATCCAGCTGAGCTGGTCCTGCGCACGCTTCAGATCTGCACGGAGATCTTTATAGGCAGCAGCATGCACGACGCGCTGTCCCGACGTGTCTTGTCGGTTGAGCGTTGCGTGACCGAGTGCCGACGTCAACGAATAAGCCGTGACGACAACACCAACGATTGCCGAAGCAACCGCCTGAGCCCACATTTTATTTTTAACTGCGGCAAAGAAAAAGAAGGGTACAAGTGCTTTAAAGCAGTCTGCTGCAGCCGATGCGGCTCCATAGATTTGCTTGTCGACCTCGGTCATCCCGAGGCTATACCCAAACCGCCAGTTCATAGCAGCAGATACGGCGAGTAATACGCCGGCTGCTAGTACGCCTAGCACACCAAGAGCATGTCTCATTGCTCTCCTCCAAGGGTGTGGCCTACGACGCGTAACGAGGACTGAAAACAGGCCGTTTCACTGAACGAGGGGTCGCAACGATCGCCTGACTAGAAACCACGGTGGGCACTCGACAGATTTTGCCTTTCGATCAAGCCTGTCCCAAACAGGCAAAATCCAAAAACAAGTCCATCGCGCGTGGCGAGGCGTTACTTGCTCCGACTGCGTTCCATAACGATATCGCCGCTCGACATCCACAGGATATGCACAGTCTGTGAGCCGGAAGGGGAAGAACTAAAAAAGACACATACAACCCCAACCCTCACTTTGGCTTCTACACGATTCGTTAGCTTTTGCGAATTGTATCAGCGCCATAGGCGAAACAAACGATTCGCGTCTCTACAGACACACTCCAGTCGCAACCCTTGCAACACTTACCTAAAACGCCATTTGTTCATAAAGTTGCCCACAGCGAGCACGGATTCCAGTCCCATCAAAAAGGCGCTTCAAACCGCAATCCCACATCGCAACAAGCAATCCGCGCCCGGAGTAACCTAAAATCCATATCCAGTACCGAATTCGACTTGCGGG
>JABFRJ010000365.1 GCA_013141255.1 Hyphomicrobiaceae bacterium | reverse complement strand
GGGGAAATGCGACCGGTAACGGCTCCACTACAATTGGCAACATCTCAGTACACAATAAAAAGGGCCGCATTGCTGCGACCCCTTTTCAATTCAAATCAGGCTTACAGCACGATCACCACTTGATGTCGCCGCTGTAGCCCGGCACGCGAATGCGCACGATGCGCGCTTCGGTGTCGACTTTGACATTGGTGTGTGGTGCCACCACGCGCACCTTGGTGCCTTCGGCCGAGGTTTCAACCTTGGTCGTCGGCGCTTTCACAATTGTTTTGCCGTCTGTGGAAGTCACCGTGGTTTCTGGTGCTTTCACCGAGACGTTGGCTGGGCCTGATGCCACTGCGGCTGTCGCCAGCGCTGTTCCGAACAGTGCCGCTGTCGCGATCTTAAATGTTGGCGTCATGGATCACTCCTACATATGTTTGCTCAATTGGGGGACGTGTTCTGAATTGCCCCATTTTTCCCCCGCCGAGCCCGCCAATGCAACCCTAACAACTGAACACGGGCCAAACGGAAGGACAGAAAACTGAACATGAACCAGCAAAACCAAAGTTACCGCATCGCATGATAAAATGCATCGCCTTGTACCAACGAACGGCATGGTCTGTGAGTTGTTCAAAATACGTTGGCGCCAGGAACGCTCAACAGCATATTAAAACAAGCAGGCCTCAAGCACTGAGACGCAACGTTTGAGGATGTCGAGATGAGACCGAAGGATTGAAGCGCATGCGCTACGCAGTGGTGATCGAAAAAGCAGACAGCAACTATTCGGCCTACGTGCCGGATTTGCCAGGCTGCGTTGCGACCGGCGCTTCCGTCAAAGAAGTGGAAGTTGAAATTCGCGATGCGATACGCTTTCACATCGATGGCCTAAACGAAGATGGACTACCTGTGCCATCACCATCGGCGATTGCCGAATACGTCGACGCCTAGCCAGCTCATCAACCCGCGTTGAAGGCAGTATTGAACTCACGCGCGCGTGTCTCCTATGCCCCACCTACTCCGCCGCGTCGTGATGCAACTCGCCAGCAGCAGTCATAGTCATATGCAGCCAGTCTGGGCACATGTCAAAACCGTTGGGCCAAGTCGGCGCGCCAAACTCTAGAAAGACGCGGGCAAAATATTTCGGGTCACGCAATGGCTCAAACATTGGGCCGGGCTCTTGAACGATGCTTGCACAATCGTGTGTCCCGGACGTGCCGTCACTAAAGCGCACGCCCAAGCTGTACGGGGCGATAACAGTGATCTCAGTCACCTTGTTCAGCATCGAGCCCCGGCACCCTTTCTAGCATCTGCCCGCTCTGACTACGCGCCCAATTCTGCATTAGTGCGTCGCGGTGTAATTTGCTCCAATCTAATACCAAGCGGCGTGCCCGCTTCGGCATCTTCCCTTGAATAAGCGCTCCCGTTTCAATGGAGAAGTACGCTTCATATTCTCCATAAACCGCATGGAAATGCGGAGGTGCGTGATCCTTCAGATACATACGGATGTAGATGCCGTAGAAATACGAAATCGTCGGCATCTGCGTCCCGTCCATCAATTATCCAAGAAGCTCCGCAGCTTCCGTGAGCGTGACGGATGCTTCAATTTCCGCAGCGCCTTCGCCTCGATCTGCCGAATGCGTTCGCGCGTTACCGAGAACTGTTGGCCCACTTCTTCAAGCGTGTGATCCGTATTCATGCCAATGCCGAAGCGCATCCGCAGCACGCGTTCTTCGCGTGGCGTCAACGACGCCAACACGCGCGTCGTCGTCTCGCGCAGGTTCGCCTGGATCGCCGCTTCAATCGGCAGCATCGCGTTCTTGTCTTCGATGAAGTCGCCGAGATGGCTGTCTTCTTCGTCCCCAATCGGCGTCTCAAGCGAGATCGGCTCCTTGGCAATCTTCAGAACCTTGCGCACCTTCTCAAGCTGCATGCCGAGCTTTTCGGCCAACTCTTCCGGCGTCGGCTCGCGCCCAATTTCGTGCAACATCTGACGGCTCGTGCGCACGATCTTGTTGATCGTCTCAATCATGTGCACGGGGATACGAATGGTCCGCGCTTGGTCCGCAATCGAGCGCGTAATTGCCTGTCGGATCCACCACGTCGCGTAGGTCGAGAACTTGTACCCGCGCCGATACTCGAACTTATCGACCGCCTTCATCAATCCGATGTTGCCTTCCTGGATCAGATCGAGGAATTGCAGACCACGGTTGGTGTACTTCTTGGCAATCGAGATCACGAGACGCAGGTTGGCTTCGACCATTTCTTTTTTGGCTTGCCGCGCTTCGCGTTCGCCCTTCTGCACGGCCTTTACAATGCGGCGGAACTCAGGAATTTCGAGGCCGGTTTCGGTCGCCAGTGTATGGATTTCGGCGCGCAAACGCTCGATCTCTGGCCGCTCATGCTTGACGAAGGTGATCCAACCCTTGCGCGTCGACTTCGACATGCGCTCAACCCAGCCCTGGTCGAGTTCCATGCCAAAATATTCGTCCATGAAGTCCGGACGCGTCACGCCGTAGCTGTCGGCGAGGCGCATCAAGCGACCTTCAAACGAGACCAACCGTTTGTTGATCGAATAAAGCTGCTCAACCAGGCTTTCGATACGCGTGTTGTTGAGCGACAGCGACTTCACATCGACGATGATTTCGTCGCGGGTCTTCTCGTAGCCCTTCTGCTGTTGGCGCGAAACCTGTTCGCTCGCCACCTGCATTTCGACGCGCTTGTCTTGCAGCTTGCGCAATTTCTTGTACGTCGCCGCGATGCGGTCGAAGGTTTCGAGAACCTTCGGCTTCAGTTCCGCTTCCATCGCTGCAAGCGACATGGCGTTTTCGTAGTCGTCCTCGTCATCCCCATCATTTGGGATCGGCGCGCCGTCAGCATCAAGCTGCGGTTCCACCGACATGCCTGGACGCGGCTGACCGGGGATGTGCATGCCGGGAGGGCCGACGGGTGGATTGCCGTTCTCGCCATGAATGGTGATGCCCGCATTCTTTGCCTCGGGACCTTCATAGGTCGCTTCGAGATCGATGATGTCGCGCAGTAAAATCTTGGCTTCATTCAGTTCGTCGCGCCAGATGATGATGGCCTGGAACGTCAGCGGGCTCTCGCAGAGCCCGGCGATCATCGCTTCGCGGCCAGCTTCGATGCGCTTGGCGATGGCGATTTCGCCCTCGCGCGACAGCAACTCAACCGAGCCCATGTCGCGCAAATACATGCGCACGGGATCATCAGTACGATCGGCGCTTGATTCACGCGCCTCAGCCTTGACCGGTAGGGCCGATGATTGTGTCGCAACACCGCGCTCTTCGTCGTCAGCTGGCTCATCAACCGGCGCTGCCGCCGCGCCCTCTTCGACTTCATCGCCTTCAACGACGTTGATGCCCATGTCCGAGAGCATCGACATGACGTCTTCGATTTGCTCAGACGAGAATTGCTCCGATGGCAGCACCGCATTGAGTTCGTCATAGGTGACGTAACCGCGAGCCTTGGCGCTCTTGATCAGCCGTTTGACGGCAGCGTCCGATAGATCAAGAAGCGGACTATCCTTCTCCGGAGCGTCGCCCTCTTTACCGGCGACGTCTTCGTCTTTCGCTTTGCCTTTTGGGGAAGCCTTAGGCACAGTCTTGGACGCCGCTTTCGCCATTCTTTTTTCGCCTTACCGGTTTTGGTGATGCTTGGGGGTCGCGTGGGCTTTCGCTCGCTCATCCCGATCACGATTGACCTGAAACTCTACTCGTCGTCACGGTGCTGTCTCGTCACGCCGACTTAGTCGAATTACATGTGTCCGATCCGTCCGGCGGGCAGACGCTCCAGCTTGGTCCAACTATCTTGGACCAGCCTTGGAGCAGTCATATCCACCGTTTGACCGGCGTTCAGAGGATTCACACCCCCCTATATATAGGTGAAATGACTCACCCCCCGTTTTTGGCCCATTTTCGAGCCGTTTCGCAGTATCGTGCCCACCAAGGCAACCAACGACAAAACCAGCTGAGCACGCTGTCACGCTCAGGCTTCTTCCAAATCCACTCGTTTGGTCATCAATCGATTGAGTTCGATGATTCGCGCGTAATTGTCTTCACTCTGATCGGCATCGTAAGCAGATTGAGCCGCCGATAACGCTCGCTTAAGCTCGACTTCGCGTCGATGCATCGCCAAAATATGTCGCCATCCGGCATCGACCGTTGCTCGATCCACATCGATTGCCGCGAATTTATCGCTACGATGGGTCATAGTCCGTTCGATCAGGGCAATTAATCTATCTTGCCCTACGGCGTGCAAGTGGGCGCGAATCCCGGCGCTGTCAAGGGGGGCATCGGAAGTTTCCTCCCCAACCAGTGTTTCCAGCAACGCGTCACGTAAGCCGGCCATGCCCTTGTGGGCAAAATCAATCGCCGCAATGTCCTCGCTGTACGCCTCGATCAACCAGGGGTGGTTGAGCAGCGAAAGCACCAACAGGGCTTCCCGTGCCGATAGAGGCGCCGCCGTCTCCGCTGCAACAATCCCGCTATTCTTCAGGCTCTCCGAAGGCATGGTCGCGAACTGACCAAAACCGAGGTTTGGATTGTGCCCAAACCGCCCATTCGGTCCACCACTTGCCCTTTGCCCGGGCCGAAACGCGCCCCCGCCGCCGCCCCCACTGCCACCTTGCGGCGTCCACGGCCGCTTGCCACCGCCGCCACTCGCAGGTGCTGCGGCCGCATAATAGCTGCCTTGCGACTTCGGCGATTGCCGTTGCTGCGCGCTGTTCGCCCGCGCGCCACGCCCCCAGGCTTGATACAGCCGATCCCGGATCTCCTGGCCGTAATGATTTTTGATCATCGGGTCAGTGATACGGCTGATCAAACTTTGCAATTGCACTTCGAGTTGCGCGCGCCGCTCCGGCGTTGTCCATTCCCCGCTCGCCCACTCCCGATCCCACAGCATGTCGACCAACGACTTCGTTGACGTCAGACACGCCTCCATTGCCTCGGCCCCCGACTGCCGAATGAGATCATCCGGATCGAGCCCATCAGGCAAAAACGCAAAGCGCACCGAGGTGCCGGGTTTCAGATGCGGCAGAACCGTATCAATAGCGCGGAACGCTGCTTTCTGACCGGCGCTATCGCCGTCAAAACACAGGATTGGCTCGTCCGACATCCGCCACAACAACTTGACTTGGTCTTCCGTCAGCGCCGTCCCAAGAGGTGCCACGCTTTCGCCAAACCCTGCTTCTGACAGGGCAACGACATCCATGTAGCCTTCAACCGCAATGACGCGGCCTTTGCTGTGCGCGATACCACGAGCCCGCGCCGCATTGAACAACACATGCCCTTTGTGAAACAGCGGCGTCTCAGGCGAATTGAGATACTTCGCCGGCGCGTCAGCATCGAGTGCGCGACCACCAAACGCGATAATCCGATCTTTGAGATCTGTGATCGGAAACATCAGGCGATTGCGAAATCGATCATAGGGTACCGGAATATCATCGCCGCCGATCAACATGCCTGACGTCACCATGTCGGGCACCGAGAAGCCCTTCGCCGTCAGATATTCCTTCAATTGCGTTCGACCGGCAGGCGCATAGCCCAATCGAAATTGCCGGATCGTATCGGGCCTGAGCCCGCGCTTCATCGTGATGTAGCGTCGGGCATCAGCCCCCGTTGACGTTTGCAATTGCGCCTCAAAAAACGCCTGCGCGTCGGCGAGCAATCGATAAAGC
>JABFRJ010000226.1 GCA_013141255.1 Hyphomicrobiaceae bacterium | reverse complement strand
AACTCGGACCATCGAGTGATCCGTTCGCCCCATTTTTCCGTGGAACAACGTCAGCAACTGGATTTGGACTAGGCCTCGCGATCGTTAAGCAAGTGATGGATTTGCACGGTGGATTGATTGACTGCGGAACTTCAGAACTAGGTGGAGCAAGGTTTCGCTTGCGCTTTCCTGCGTCGCCCGCGAGTGGGCTTGTTGGACATCAGTAGACGTTCCCAATGTTCGCATTTTTTTCACCAAATGCTAGCAATTCGATTTGGATATGCGCAGCACAGTATCGCGAAAATTGACGAAATCACTTATTGAAAGTGGAGGGTCACACAACTGCGCGACCTGGAGCTAAAAATTCTAAAGCAGTCTGCTTCAAAGGCGGCGAGCAGCTAAAAGGGTTTTGCCGCGCAGGTCAAAATGTCGATTGAACAGAACCGTCCTTCAGGACGAAGATTGCCTCGATCTTATGCGCAGCCCCCATTTCCAAACCGGCCTCAGGTCCCATCACCATGAGAGCAGTTGCCCAGGCGTCGGCGACCATACATGTCGGTGCGAGAACTGTGACGGAGGCTACATCATTATCCAACGGTGCACATGTGCGCGGGTTCATTGTATGCGAGATCGTTTTGCCGTCGACTTCGATGTAGTGTCGATAATTGCCCGATGTCGCGACGGCCATGTCCTGTAGTTCAAGCACACCCATCGCCTCGCGGACGCCGCGCTCCGGTCGCTCAAGGGCGACGGCCCACATCGTACCATCCGGCTTCACTCCCTTCGCTCGCATCTCTCCATCAATGCCGACGAGCCAGGACTCCAAGCCGAACTCATTCATCACATGCGCCATCTCGTCGACGCCAAAACCTTTGGCGATGCCGGAAAGATCGAGCTTGATCGATGCAGACTTGCGCACTCGCCTCTTTGCCGCATCCAATTCCAGAACCTGAGACGTCGGAGTCCATGTTGGTCGCGAACCGGCGATATTTTGGACACCGGCGGAGTTACTCGCTGGAGGACCAAAACCCCAAGCCGAGACGACATCGCCGACACCTATATCAAATGCACTATTCGTGGCTTGTTCGATTTGAATCGATGCCGCTAGCACCGTCATTAGTTCATGCGGAACGTCAACCCATGTATCGACTTGGGCCGAATTCAGCCGATTGAGATTTGACGCCGGCTTCCAAGTCGACATCTGCTGATCGACATGATCAACTGCGTTAAACAGTGCCGTCGAAAGCGCCTTCACGTTCACGCCAGACTGCATATAGAATACGACCGAATAACGCGTTCCCATTGTGCTGCCATGCAGCGTTTGACGTGCAAGGAGCTGCTCGGCATGTGTCGGCAGAGCGCGATCAATAGACATCTTCGACATAACGTCCCTCCGCTCTAAGTTTTGCAAGATCAAAGCCAATTGGCTTGATAATCCCGTCGATCACGGACGCGACGCTTCCCGCCATATCGCGGCCTCCGCAGACCATCACTTGTGCACCGTTCTTGATCAGATCGCGCATGACATGCGCTTCCATCGCAATACGGTCCTGGACATATAGACTACGAGTCAGACGCGAGAACGCCGTTCTGCAACGCGTTAACCGCCTATCTGACAGGTAGTAGGACAGTTCGCCTTCATAGAGAAAATCGGAAGTCGGATGCCGCCCACCCCAGTAGAGATGGACCGGCCTATGCGCTGCATTCTGGCGAATAATGCCGACCAAAGGGCCAATGCCAGCCCCGGCGCCGATCAAGATCAAGGGTGCCTTGCCACGTGCCGGGCGGAACACAGGGTTGGGCTTGATGAACGCGTCCATCGTTCCGCCTGGCGCCAAACCATGCAAGTAGCCTGAACATAAGCCGCCCGGTTGCTTGCGCACGCAGATCTCGAGCATACCGTCCACAGACGAGGAGGCCAGGGAGTAGAACCGTGGCACGTTGCTGCCCGGGGGGATGATGCCGACAAGGTCGCCAGCCGCGAATTTTGGAGGTTTTGGCTTGCGTTGCAATAGGCGTCGCAGAGAGCCAGATCTGCTGACTGGCTGTGGGACCACAAATCGAAACACTGTCGTTGGCGCCTGCACTTCATGGCCGTAATCAATTCGTTCGGCTAGTGAAAATCTGATCGTCTTCGGGCGCGCAATGACATGATCGAGCGCAATTGGAGTTCCGATAATTGTGCCCAATTCCGCGCTCCATTGGGCAAGGCTCTGTGCTGATTGGCGATCGATCCGGTGCGTAGGCAATAGGGTGGGCCATCGCTTGATGCGTAATGCATTCTCGACCTCGACCGCATAATTACAAAACTTCGGAAACGCCCGATCGCCAAAGCCAAGAATGGCGAAAGGTAGCACAACGCGACTGCGCGACAGCAATGCAAGGAAGCGATTGGCCGTAGCTGGAGCGGCACCATCGCCGTAGGTCGACGTCAGAAATAGCATTCTTTCGGCGCGAGCGTAGGATGTAGATAATCCATTCATCGGAGCCACGTGAACCATGTGGCCGGCCTTGCTCAGTGCCGCGTGCAACGTCGCAGCAAACGCCCAAGTGCTCCCGCCTTCGCTGCCGACAAGAATGATTGTATCCGCTGATTGTGCGCCAACATTGCCGTTGATGCGCGGGCTAGTCTTGCGACGGCGCCACCAGAGCAGTACACCTGTCAGCGCGAGAATGGGTACAGTGAGTGCAACTACGCCAAGAACAAAGGACAGTGGCCACAAACCTTGCCCCGTGTGCAACATGTAGATTGTTTCATAGATTTGCCGTGACGTGCTATGCGGCTCGAAGGTTAACATGGCACCAGTGGCCGCGTCGATACGACCGATGCCATGCGCCGTCGTCACACCATAGACGTCGGTCAGGTCTTTGGCATATGGAAACGATAGTTCTCGCAAATCATTCATGTCGATGGATCGTAGCGCCCGCAGCTTGGCAACTGCCAGGCGCGGGCCTCCGTTGACTTTCTCCGGTGTTGCCACTTCGACGCCCGAACCATCAGGAATCAACCCAATGGTAGCGAGCGACATGTAGCATCCGGTAAGGCCAGAGATGAGGAGACCGACAACCGCAAAGCGGGCAAGTTCTGAATGCCAGCGTTGTGTTGCCGTACCGCGGATTGGTCGCAGAATAGCCCCCCAACCGCCTAGACGTTTCGCCAGCATCATCACACCGGAAACTGACAGCACAATTATTGCGAATGCGCCAAGGCCGGACACTACTCGACCACCGTCGCCGAGAAGTAACGAACGATGCAAATTGGTCACAAATTGCGTGAATTCAGAGGGTGCGTGAGGTGCCAACGCCGAGCCAGTTCTCGGATCAATGCGGTCCGCCCGAGGCCGACCACCGTCAAAATAATAGACGATGACGGCGCCGGATGGGGTTCGCACTATCCGCTCAAGTTCTGTTCTTTTCTCTGCCGCCTTGGCAGCGAGTGACGCCACGGTGATCCGCCCCGACTCCGGGATGACCGAACCAGCACGTTCGATCACGGGCTCGATGGACAGAATTGCCCCCGTAATCGATAAGACCATGACCAGCACGGCAGCAAAAAGTCCCGGCAAGGAATGAACGAGGCGTAGCATGGCATTAATCCTGGTCGTGGGTTACATGTCGAAGCGGAATGACTTGACATAACCTTTCCCGGCGACAGGCGTAGCCGCTGCAGCGCGGGCGAGCGGCACTACGATCTCGGATGGATTGTCACGCCCATTTTCTACAGAACTATCGACCCGGATCTGGTAACCCGCATCAATCAACGCATCAGCAACATCCACGCTCACTTTCAAGGTCTGACCGCTGCCAACACTTGCGCCAGTGACGCCATCGATTGGGCGCCGTGCTGCGGCAGAGCCTCGTGACCATTCGCGCAGATGGCTGTAGTATTTCGCTTTAGGCGCGGCGACACGAAGGGTCGAGTGAACCTTGCCTTGTGCATCGGTTAGATAGATCGCGAGATAAGCGCCGTTGCCGCCATAGTTGTTGAGTGTCGTATTCAGCGTGAGGGTTCTGGCTTCCGCTGTGGCGGGAAGTGCCAAGCCAGCAAACAGGCATAGTGTGGTGAGTGCTTTTTTCATCAGAGTTCTCCGACATCGATGTTATCGTGCTGGAGTGTTGCCGTTTGAAACTGAAACCCAACTGAAGACTACTTAGAAATTTATTCAGTTTGGTGTCAGTTAGAACCATGGTCGTTAGATAATTCCATGACTGTCTGTGGATTTTTCGATAGACGGGCTGGGTAAGAGGACCTTCACTTCAAAGCCGTCGAGTTGCCCGGGTAAAGGCGATGCCAACTGTAAACGGGTACCAGCGCCGGTGGCGACCGCCGCGGCAATTGCCAACCCTAATCCAGAGCCTTTGGCTTTCGTGGCCCCTCTTTCGAAGGGCCGCGTTAGGCGGCTTAAATCGTGCGGTGAAATAACGGCACCATGATTGCCAACGCTAAAAATACCCTGGCCATCAAGGGCGACCTCAATTGGCTCGTCCACGTTTCCGTGTTTCAGAGCATTTTCGATCAAATTGCGGGCAAGAATAGCGAACGCATCAGCGTCCAACAACGACATGAAAATACCGGACGATGGCAACCGAATAATAAGCCGCTCGGACACACTCGGCGCAGTCGCGTGATCGGTGACAACAATCCGGAGCACTTCGGCCAGATTGTAGGATTTGTCGGACACTAGGCTGCCGCCTTCGGCCTTCGCCAGTTGCAAGAGCTTTTCAGACAGACGCGATAAGTCGTGCAGCGCCGTTTCGATGGACCGGGCACGAACACCAAGTGCATCGTCTCGTAGTTCGGCAATCAATCTCTGCGTTTGAGCCAGTGCTGCAGCGACCGGTGTGCGGAGTTCATGTGCGCTATTGCCCGTAAAGCTACGTTCGGCCTCAATTGCTTGCCGCAGCCTTGCGATCAATTTATCGACTGATGTCGCGATTGGCGCGAGTTCGGAAGGGAGATTGGTGGCGTTTACAGGGGCAAGATTACCTCGACCGCGTGCTTCAATCTCCCCCTGCCATTCCAGCAACGGTTTTAGTGACCATGCCACGAGGCTCCAAACGCCGAAAATACTGATTGGCAGAAGAGCGATGAGTGGCCAGAACAGCATGATGGTCGCCTTATAAACGGCTGCTTGCCGTTGACCTCCAGACTCTTTTGTTGTGACAAAAACTGTTCCTCTGACGGCGCTCTCTGTATAAAATCTCTCCGCCATTCTATCGTGAAATCCCGACCGCAAATCGATTGGAAACGCATCAACGATGGCGTCGTTAGACTGCATGACAACTCGACCGCTCGAATCGCGGACAATATATGTGATGGTCTCTTTCTCAGGATCCACAGATGGCAGCCGTATGGCCGACAAATCCGTAGCGCTGTCGCGCTCACGATTGAGCAACTCGATGTACGCTAGAGGCAAAACCCTTTGTGCCACGGCTTTCAGCGCACTATCAAAGACTTTGTCTGCCTCGCTGCGAACGATCGTGTTGGCCGCTAACACGGCGGCCAACCAGAGGGCCGATATAACCGCTGTCAGGCTTAGCGTCAGCCGCCACTGGAGGCTGCGCTTAGGAAGCAGTGTTCGCCACGTCATATGCCGTCCTTGGTTCCGACTATCTGTTCGGCCAAGCGGTAACCCATGCCACGAACGGTCTCGATAAACTCATGGCCAAGTTTTTTGCGCAGACGCCCGATATATACCTCGATCGTATTGCTCTCGACCTCGGCGTCGAACGAATAGAGCCGCTCCTCAAGTTGGGCTTTAGACAGAAGCGCACGCGGACGCTGCAGGAAGGCTTCAAAAACTGACCACTCGCGCGCGGTTAACGTGACGGCCCGTCCCGCCCGATGGATAGAGCGCGCCGCAGTATCGATGATTAACTCACCCAGCTTGACGTGCGGATTTGGGCTGCCACTGTAACGCCGAGCGACAGCACTAATACGTGCAGTCAGCTCCGATAAATTGAAGGGCTTTACAAGGTAGTCGTCGGCGCCTGCATTGAGGCCGGCGATCCGTTCGGAGATCTGGTCAAGAGCCGTGAGAATGATGGCAGGCGTCACGTCTCCGGATTGCCTGCGGGCTTTAAGAAAATCGATACCACGGCCATCCGGCAGCATGAGATCGAGCAAGACGAGCTCATATGCGATTGTGCGCACGCAGTCACTTGCATCATCCAAACGCTTGACCCAGTCGACGGTATGGCCATCTGACACAATCTGATCGCGCACGGCCATGCCAAGTATGGTGTCGTCTTCAACCAGAAGGATGCGCATGTTTCGCCCTATTGGATTGCCAATTATTGTCAGCATATGCGCCGCAAGCTGGCGGCAACCTGACGGCAACCTGAAAAAGCTAATTTCCTGCGTTCAGGTAGGTGTCAGGTAATGAGCGCCTTATGCAATCAACCACGACTGGGCAGGAGCCAAATCGATGAAACCGATACAATCAGGACTGCTGCTCACGTCACTCGTACTAATCGTCGACAGTGGCGTGGCGCTTGCCGATGGTGATCATTGCAATGTACCCCTCGCACAATGGCAGACACGCGAAGCGCTGCAGCAAAAAGTTGAAGCGGAAGGTTGGACGATCACCAGAATCAAGACCGACGACGGCTGCTATAAGGTTTATGCGAGCAATGACAAGGGCGACCGCTACACGGCAAAATACGATCCCGGTACATTGAAAACAATCAAATCCTCAATCGAAGCAAAAGATCGTCGCTGAATTTCGAGTTTTGGGCTGTCGACGATACGAATTTTTTTGGAGCACGTCCTCTCTACTGCCGAAGCCTGCGTCCTCAGCGTCCCATCGTTCAAATCGACCGAACTTTTCATCTGTCTCGCGGTCTTTCGTTTCAAGCAGGGGTCAGCGCGTGAGCCTGTTATTGCCCGAATGTCACCCGAAGGAGCACCGTGATGTTTGACGAGATCACTCCCGTGGAAACTATAGCCAATTTCCACTGCATCCAAAATGTTTCAATTGATTCACATGCCTTGCGTAGTGGCTTCATGGATCAGGTTACTTTGGCGCCGAACAACGCGGCACTCGTAATTGGCGAACGGTCCTATAGCTATGGCGAGATCGACCATGTTGTCCGTCGCTGGGCCGCGTGCTTGATCGCGGCGGCTGGCGGTCGGCCACGCCGTGTCGCCGTATTCGCCTATCGAAGCGAAGTGTCATACCTTGGCGTTCTGGCAACGCTTTACGCTGGAGCAGCGTTCGTTCCATTGAATAGGAAGTTTCCCATCGAGCGAACACGTGCCATGTTGGAACAAGCCGACGTCGACGCCATCATTGTTGACCGGGACTCGCTGCCCCAATTGCACGACGTGTTGCGCGGTCTAGACCACACGCCCGCGATACTGCTGCCGGACACTGACCAAGCCTCGCTGGCCCGAAATTTCAACGTGATGCTGTATGACCGCCACGATTTGGCAACCGCAATACCACTTGCCGAACTGCCGACAGTCGCCGCTGATGATTTGGCGTACCTGCTTTTCACCTCGGGCAGCACTGGGGCTCCCAATGGCGTGCCGATCACTAACGGCAACGTACGGGCATTTCTCGGCATCAACCGCCAGCGTTATAAATTGACCGCAACGGACCGTGTCTCCCAGACGTTCGACCAGACTTTCGATCTCTCAGTGTTCGACCTGTTCGTCGCCTGGGATGCTGGGGCATGTGTCTACGCTATGCAGCCGATTGAACTTCTGGCACCGTTCAAATTCTTAGAAAAGAACGGCATCACAGTGTGGTTCTCTGTACCATCTGTCGCCTCTTTGCTGATTAAGCGGGGCGCATTGAAGCCCGGTAGCATGCCGACCCTTAGATGGAGCCTGTTCTGCGGCGAAGGTCTTCCCCAGTCAATCGCTGAGGATTGGCAGCGGGCGGCACCACAGTCCATCATCGAGAACCTGTACGGGCCAACCGAACTCACCATTGCTTGCGCCGTCTATCGCTGGAATCCGAAGACGTCACCGGCCCAATGCGTCAACGATCTCGTGCCTATCGGCGAGGTGTATGACGGTTTAGAACGCATGATCGTCGATGAATCCTTATCACCGGTTGCAGCTGGTGAAATTGGCGAGTTGTGCGTGGCCGGCGCGCAAACATCAACCGGTTATTGGAATAACAAGCCCCGAACGGAACAACGATTCTTCGCCCATAGCACTGCCGATGGGCGTCGACGTTGGTTTCATCGCACCGGCGACCTGGTGGCTGAGAGCACTGGGGACCTCGTGTACCTTGGTCGCCGCGATACCCAAGTGAAGGTCGGCGGGAACAGGATCGAACTTGGCGAAATTGAGGGTGTATTGCGACGTAGCGGCAGCTTGGAAGCGATCGCGTTGCCATGGCCGTGCGAGAAGCAGCCCGAGTATATTGTAGCCATCGTTTCGGGTGCATCAAACTTGGCCTCGCTTGATGCCAGTGTGCGCCAGTTATTGCCGAACTACATGGTGCCACGCGCCATCCACGTCATTAGCGACATGCCACTCAATGCCAACGCCAAAATTGATCGCAAGGCATTGCGGGGCTGGCTGACGGAACTCTTGCAATCTGATCAGGTCGGCATGACCGGCTGAAGCGACCACCTAGAGCCCTACCGAGGATCACATGTCCGCAATCGAATCTATCGTGGCGTCGGTGCTCAATATTGGGGCCGATCGGTTGTCTGGAGACCTTGCCTATCAATCGATCCCGGAGTGGGATTCCTTCGCCCATGTGCAACTGATGCTTGCTCTCGAAAATAGGCTCGGTATCGTTGTGAGCAACGATCTTATGCTAGAGCTGAACTCATTGGCGGCAATCAAGGACTATGTGGCGAGCGTCCGCGCCACGTTGCCGTCGACACCATCACCGGCTCCGGTTATTGCATCAATACCTGTCTGCATGCCGCGTGCGACCAAGCCCTTGAGTATCCATCGCGGATTGTCCGGCGTCACCTTCGATCACAGCAGGATAACGCAGATCGACGCCGAGAACGGACGGTTGGCGTATCGCGGCTATAACGTCAATGACCTTGCAACGCACGCGTCATTTGAGGAGACTATTGCGCTTCTGTTGGATGGGGAGTTGCCGGATAGGCCGCGACTCGAATATTATAGCAGGGAGCTAGCCAGCCTGCGTAACGTACCGACATCAAGCCTTGAGTTGCTTGGCGCGATGAAGTTCGCGCACCCGATGGACGCGCTACGCACAGCAGTCTCGGCGCTTTCGAGCCAGAAGACTGACGAGAATAACAAATTGTCTGTTGCGGACGCAGGTTTAAGTCTGATTGCACGAGTGCCGACTTTGATTGCCGCGCATCACGCACTGAGGAGCAATCGAAATCCGACAAGCCCTAATCCAATGTTGCCGCATGCTCAAGATTTTCTGCGCATGTTACTCGGATATGATCCAACACCTGAGTTATCACGGCTGATCGATCAGGACTTGATCGTGCATGCTGACCACAGTTCCAACGCTTCCGCTTTTGCCGCCCGTGTGGCAATCGGCAGCGGCGCCGATGTGTATGGAGCAATCACCGCTGGATTAGCAGTGTTCTCTGGTCCGCTGCATGGTGGCGCTGTTGAGGCTGCTTTGCATCAGATTGATGTGATTGGCAGCCCCGAGCGTGCTGCAGACTACGTGCGTGAACGATTGCGGCTGAACTTGCCGGTGATGGGCTTCGGACATCGCGTCTATCGCGGCGAAGATCCACGCGTTCAACACTTTCGCGATACCGCGCGCCAAATGAGTGAGCGAGCTAAGGACACAGCAGCCTTTGCGACGGTTGAAGCATTGGTTGCGGCGATGCAACCGTCACTCCGACTCGGAATTGGCCCCAATGTCGACCTCTATGCCGGGCTCGTCTATCGCCTAATGGGTCTGCCGGACGATCTTGCTTGTGCGATCTTTGCCGCTGGCCGCATGCCCGGATTTGTCGCCCATATTTTGGAGCAGCATGCCAACAACATTTTGATCCGTCCCCTACTGCACTATACAGGTCCGTCTCATCGTACACTGATACCGTTGCAGCAACGCCAGACGACTGCGAGTATCGGGGTTTAGGTAGGACGACGCGATGAGCAAAGTGCTAATCTCCAATTCTGCCCTACCTCCGGGTGCTTGCTGGTTTCTGGCGGGCACGTTTGCCAGTAATATCGGCAACGGCATACACACACTGACCGCCGGGGCTCTGCTCTATCAACACACCGGCTCGATAGCCGCTTTTGGGATTGTCATTATCATTGAGCAAGTTGTGACATTCCTGATGCAAGCCGTCGCCGGACCGTTCGTAGACACGCGCGATCCCAGGCGCACAGCGCTCATCGCGGAAGTCGCGCGAGGACTGATTGTTTGTGCGTTGGCCCTGCTACTCGCCGCTAGGCCGGACGCAGCGTTCGGAATAATCATGGCCATGACTGGTCTAATTCGGGTGATCCACACATTTCATCGTGCGGGTACTTTTTCTCTGACACCTGGGCTCGTGACTGATGTTGACCTTATACGCCTGAATAGTTGGTTCAGTGCCTGTCAGCAAGGAGGGCAACTGTTAGGACTGGCCGCGACCGGCGTAGTCGTTGCACACTATGGAGCGGCGGCGGCGTTCTTCGTAAACGGCCTTTCGTTTCTGGTTTCGGCGTTGACATTGGCGGCCTTTGCCACACCGCCTAGCTTGCGCAATCGTCAGTCTGATTTGAATGGTCCGTTGTGGCGCAATTTCATTGATGCCTGGGCTGACATTAGTTTAAAAATTTGTCGCGACGTTCGATTGTTCGGGGCGATCATAGTTAGTACTGCCGATAATGTGATGTTGATAATGTTCAATCTGATTTTGGCACCATTGGTCGCTGAACGCTTAGCTGCCAACCCCTACTGGCTGTCCTTGATCGCCAGCGGCTTTGCGTTCGGAGCGTTCATAGCATCCGCTGCGGTGGTTCCGGTTGCGAATAAATTTGGAACCCGCAACACAACAATTCTCGGCCTAACCGGGCAAGCGATTTGCTTCACGGGCCTATGGGGCTTTGCAGCCTCACACGCCATGTTGGCTCTGGCGATCGCACTTGGCGTGTTCAATACGATCTCTTGGACGACAGCAATCACCACCGTTCAACGCGCGGCGCCGCCAGAAATTCGAGGTCGCTTGGCCGTGGCCCGCAGCGCACTGACCGCTGCCATCATAGCACCACTGGTCATGCTGATTTCGATTGTTGCACGCGATTTTTCGAACGCCACAACGCTTTTGGTTGCTGCCTTGATTTGCTTAGCATTCCTTTCTGTTTCGATGTTCGCCGGACGCGAGACTATACTCAATCCAAAAGCAGAGTGAGGTTCAACTTGAACGGCCGATCAACTCGAACCCCATTTGAGCTCGTCGATGCACTTGGGCTTGCGGATGCCATCGACCGTGGAGCAATGGGCGACAGGCAAGTGCCATTCAAGGCTGTCGCGATGGGTGCGCGGGATCTCAGAATCGGCACATTACTCCACGTCATCACAACGGATCATGGCTTGCGCCCGCCGCGCACTGGTCACATTGGAAATTGGAGCAATATCGCCCGAGGGCGCGCGGGTGCCATGGACTTCAACTTAGCGATTTGCGCCCCAAAGTACGGTTATCCGCTTCTTTACGGGTTCAACCAAACGGAAGCCGAGACCGAGATGGTGCGCACCGGCGACTGGGGGTATCTGCCAGGTTCGTTGGTTGAGCGCGATGAGCGAGTGCTGTTGTCGCTGCGCGCTTGGAATGGCAGAGAGTTTGCGTCATGCGGACGACTTCAATCGCGCTTCACACCGCTTATTCAAGCCGAATACGACGGTAGATTGCAACCTCTGACTGACATTCACCGTCAGCGATTGGCCGTCATTCCGAATTTTGAATTCGCCTTTGAGCAGGAAATCATCGCCGACCATGCAGCCCTTCTACGCCCGATGCTTACGATCTTGATTGAGGAAGCCCGCAGCCGGTCTACTAATGCGCGACGTGCGCTCGCCGAATTGATCAGCCACGTCGTCGCGCTTGACGGAACGGTGACCCGAGCTGAACTGGTACCGGACGGCAAAGGTTACAAGCTTTGTGATACCTTCTTTCCGTCAACGGATGCATTGGTTGACATGGTGTTCGAGCCATTCAATGCCGTGGCAAAGCCACGCGACTTCATGGAACGGATCGGAAGCCTACCCTGGCACCTTCCGCTGTTGTCTAATCTCCTGATCACGACATTGTCAGCCGTGCTCGAAACGCACTACCCCAATACAGGAACGGCGCCAACGCGCGGCGTCGGCCCAATCACATTGCATCCACATTGGGGCGGTCGTGACATGGCTGGTTATCCGCCGCGCAGCAAGGGTTACCTTTTCGACGACGGAAAACTGCGCGGTCTCAAGAGTATTTGTCGAACGCTGGTCGCCAATTTCTCCAATGTCAAACCGCTCGGCTTCATACTGCTGCCGGCCGCAGTCTTTTTGCTTTGCCCTGCCAGCACCCATCCAATTGACGCTGAGTTGCTTTCAAAATTGTTCCGTCGCGTGCTGCGAGAGGTCGAGGACGATGATCCGCAGGCGCCTGTTGAGGCCATCACTCGTGATTGGTATGAGAGCAATCACTTGCGGCTATCGTCCTACTTTTTATCCCGTTTCGGCCCGCGGTGCGGTGGGTTAGGTCTCAGTCACGCACCGGTATCAAGCCAGCCAATTGAACCCGAAGGTTTCCGCGACCTCACCTTGCGGCAGGCATCGATGATGACCGGCGCCCTTTTTGAGTGTGGATCTTCTAGGGGGCTTCAATATGATCATTGAAGCCAACTCTGAGCCGCCGAGTTCGCCGAGCAGGATCATCGAACCAATTTCTGCCGTACAGGAACCCCGTCGGATGCAGGCGCTACGCACGCGCAATGCCAGCGATCACTACGCTATGTATTGCGCCGGCTTCTATGTCAGCAGCGATCGCCAGTCCGGTGAATTCTATTGGGATCGTCGCGACGAACGCTGCATTGTTGACCTGACGCTCGAAATCGCAACCAAAGCGCGTCAGATGATGAAGAAGGAGGCGCGCATCCCAATCCGTTGCGCGTTCAACTCCAAGTCTAGTGCGGTCCTCGATCACCTGCAGGACACGACAATCAAACCGCGCAGCTGGGTCAGCGCAAATGTGCGAACTGTTTACGAGCAGATGATCGTCGCGGGCCGCGCGTTTACGATGGAAGCGTTCCACGGCGACGATCTGGTCGGAGGACTGGTTGGAATTGGTATCGGTTCGGTCGCGATCATTGATACAATGTATGGATTGCCGGAACCGAAGAACCTGCGCTCTGCCTCCAAAGTCTTGCTCTGTCATGCTGCAATCGAATTTCAACGCATTGGAGCAACTTGCATCGATGTGCAAAATCGCCACCCCGACAATCACCCCTGGCAACGCCTCGGCGAACGTATGATTTCCATGGACGAACTGCGGCGTCTGTTCGCGCGACAGAATGAGAGCAATGTCGATATCGTCAAGGCGATGACGGGATGGAATACACCGCGAATACCGGACGCGGTCACGGTGTCGCCGCCATAACTGATGCTTGTGCGACGAACTCTGGTGAACGGACCACAATCATTTGCGGTTGCGACGGAGCGCCAAATTATGCGATTGTTGCAGCATGCTTCCGAACGTAGTTAGCTTTGCTATCCGGCCATTCGTCTGCTTATGCTCACTGGGTCGGGAAGCGCGACGGCGACGAGGAGTACAGCTTAGCGTGGTCCGACACACAAACATGCGATCGGTCGCCGCAGTTACAAAATACATGCGGATGGGGCCCGCGCGATAGCGGTTGCAGCATAAAAACTCAGCGCCAACAGTCGGTCGGTTCAAATCCTGCACCCGCGTGTATTCGAAACCGCGAGAAGAAAATCTCCCAATCAACCAGGAATTGGCCCCATATATTCGAGCGCGCATTCAACCGGTTTATCGTAAATTGTATAAACGTATGACAAGTAAGGATCGCCTGCCGTGCTCTGCCCTTTGAACGGAATAATCAGGCCATCATCCCCCGCGACGCCGCCAAAGATGAGTGGTGTACCTGGGCGAAAGCGCACGCAGCCGTCGACCAGCATACGATCGGTTTTACGATCCAACCAAAATGACCCTTCATAAATCGCACCAGTCTGGCCGACCCCAAAGAAAGCGGCCTTTCTCGCGACAAAAACGCCTCGCGCCGCATAAGCGTCCCCTGTGTACGTTAATACATAGACACCGTCGCGAAGCATTTCAGTCAACTCCGTTTAATCCGCACACCAAGCTCTCAACTGACGTCACTCGACTAATTAAATGGTACGCCAACTTGGATTTGCCCATTTATGGCTCGAACAGTTCCCTCACCAAATCCTTGATACGAACCGTTTGCGCGCAGTGAAATTCCGGTCGGGGTTTCTAGTCGCATACCCCACTCGATCCGAAGATCCATTGCGGTCCCCTTGCGCTCGCCATCCTTGATGTTCCAGAGACCCTTGATGCCAAGGCTCGGTTCCGCCCTCATATTATTGGACAACTTGATCGTGTAGCCGATCTCCGGACCAAAGGTTACCCGTCCATACTCCAATGTCTGAGCCGATAGGGCAACACCGTCACTCGTATTAAAGGCATTCTGTGTCTCCTTGAAGTAGCTCACCGATGCTTCTGGTGAGAACCGCCAAGGGCCGTGGTTCCAGTTTCCAGACAAGCGGGCCATATAGAGACTGCGCTCGGTTGCGAACGTGTCATCGTCCCTTTCGAGATACACAAGCTTGTTGGTGGACTTGCCCCATGCCGCGCGTGCGTCGAACATCAAATTTCGTGTAAGACGGGTCGCCAGATAAGGGCCGGCCATCCAGCCCGAGCCGCCGGTTGCTGTCTTGCCCCCCTGCGTCTCACTAGTGACGTCGACCTGCACAAGTGCGCCGATGAGGAATGCCGGATTGAGGACGTAGTCTACGCCCAAAAATCCAATCGTGCTCGCGCCTCGCCGCCCGCTGTCGCGTGGATCTGCGTAGAAACTCGACTGTGCTTCTGCCCAAATATCGCCCCGCATTCCCGGGAGCTTGCCGGTGTTGCGTGCGCCACGCTGACCGGGACCTGCCTGAGAAGCGATACTCGCAGCAATCATCTGGCTCACGCTGGTTGAACCGCTGATGCGACCATTACCATCTTCTAGTGTGCCGGACATCGAGAATGGCGCACTGGAATTTGCCACTGCCGGCGTGCCAGTAGCAGGCGGCGCCATCGGAACTATCATCGGTTCGTTACCACTGCGACCAATCACCGTGGGCGACGCGCTTGCAACTATCCCATACGATGCACTATGCGAGTCAGCGACAGGCAGTGCTGCAGCATTGCCCGCATTTAGATCCTGAACCTCCTCCTCATCGTTACCACCGAACAGGCTACCGACAAGGCGATTGAATTGGCGGATGCGATCTGGTTGAGCCGTGGTTAGAGTGCTGGCGCGGCGGGCAATGAACGCCTTAGCTTCAGTCCGCGCACTGGTCGCGACCAATTCACCATCGGCTGACACGCCGAATGTACATGACACGCTGGCCGAGCCGTTCACTATGACACTCACATCAGGGCCCAACTGATCGACGCCATTGCAGCGTAGGGTTGATCGCTTGGTGCCGAGGGGTATTTTGGCGAGCGAAAGCGTGTATCTTCCCGATGGAACATTGCTAAAGGTGCGCGAGGCCGCGCCGCCTCCCGTCGTCAGGTTGAAGGCTTCGGCACCAGGAAGCGTGGTGCGGATCCTAAAGGTTCCATCGCGACCGGTGTTCACGATGACAATGGATACAGTACCGCTGGTCGCAACGTAACCGGCGCTTGCTCGAGCTACTGCATCTGACGGGCTTCCGGCCATAGATGTGCCGCGCACCGTTGTCGCCAAGGCGATCGTTCCTGCGGTGACATCAGCCGCTGTGGTCGTCAGACTGCCTGTGCAAGATATGCTTGCGGCAGGAGCAATTGCACTTTGTTGGCAATTGATTGACGCGATTCGTGCATCGGTCAACGTGACGCCGGTAATAGGCACGTTACCTGTGTTTCTGATGGTGTAATTGGCATTGATAATTTGACCGATGGCGGTGAAGCTGCCTGGGCTTATCGAGGCCGTGGCCGTCCATTGCGGCGTTCCGATTGCTGATTGGTTGAGCGTGGATGATATGGCTGATGCAGTGTTTGCATCGCCACTGTACATCGCCGTGATCGAGTGTGTACCAATTGTCAGGTACGAGAGCGATATTGAAGCCGCGCCCGATGTGAGCGGCGCTGTGCCAATGGTTTGCGCACCAGTCTTAAACGTGATTGTTCCGGTCGCGAACGCTGGAACAACACGCGCTGTGAATGTCACAGCTGTTCCAACCGTCGCCGGGTTGGCCGATGAAGCAACAGTCACACTCGCCGTCGATGGCGCTACAGTCAGGGCCACCGTTCGCGCGGCCGACACGAATGGACCACCATTGGGACCCGTTGTCGCATCGGTCGCAGTGATCGATAGGTTGAACGTTCCCGATACAGTCGGAGTTCCGCCGATTACACCGGTTGCCGCTACGTATGAAAGGCCCGTTGGCAACCCAGTGACTACGAATGTGTATGGGGCAGCGCCACCTGACGCCGTTAGTGTAGGCGAGATATATGATGTCCCGACCGTGGCTGATGGAACCGTCGACGTCGCGACATTCAGTGTCGGTGCCGCGACGTCGAGCGTTACGCTTCTGGGAGTTGAAGCGAACGGTCCGCCACTCATCGCTGCTGTTGCGTCGGTCGCAATGATGGACGCAGTGAAGCGACCTGCTGCGGTCGGTGTTCCTGAAATGAGTCCTGACGTGGAGTTGAAGGTAAGTCCACCAGGTAAACCGGTCACAGCAAATGCATAGGGAGCTGTACCGCCAGATGCTGCAAGAGCTGGTGACGAATACGATTGACCGAATGTCGCTATCGGCAGCGTCGAAGTTGTGACCGCGATCACTGGTGACTGCACGGCTAGTGTCAACAGACGGGCAACGGAGGCGAATGGTCCTCCATTGGTCGCGAGTGTGGCGTCGGTCGCAGTGATGGAAACCGTAAAGATACCTGCCTGCGTCGGTGTTCCCGAGATCAAGCCAGTTGAACCGTTGAGCGCAAGACCGGTCGGCAGCGCGGACGCTGTGAACCTATAGGGACCGGTCCCGCCGACCGCTGCCAGTGCAGGAGCTGTATACGTTGCGCCAAACACCGCGGCAGGTAGTGTTGTGGTGGAGACGTTCACAGTAGGTGGGGCAATCGTCAGCGATAGAGACTTCGCAATTGACACAAATGGCCCGCCATTCGCGACGATCGTTGCGTCTGTTGCTGTTACGGAGATAGAAAAAATTCCAGCTTGAGTTGGGGTACCTGAGATAACACCGGTCGACGCATCAAGGACGAGACCGCGCGGAAGGCCAGTTGCGCTGAACGTGTAGGGTGCCGCGCCTCCTGTTGCCGCAAGCGCGGGCGCCGCATAGATAGAGCCGAATACTGCGGCGGGTAGCGCGGCTGTTGACACAGCTATCGCGGGGGCGCCAACAGTTAATGATAGAGATTTCGCGGCTGAGACAAACGGCCCGCCGTTTGTAGCCGACGTTGCATCCGTTGCCGTCACCGTCACCGTGAATGTGCCGGATTGTGTCGGCGTTCCGGAGATCACGCCGCTTGTGGCGTTGAGCGTGAGCCCATTTGGAAGGCCGGACGCCGCAAAGATGTAGGGGCCAGTGCCACCGGATGCGGTAAGAGTGGTTGCTGAGTAACTTGTGCCGAAGGCTGCTGACGCGAGGGTTGTCGTGGTTACAGCAATGGTGGGCGCTCCAACCGATACAGCCAGAGACTTGGCAACCGATACGAACGGTCCACCGTTTGCGACTGTTGTCGCATCTGTTGCTATTACTGTGAGTGTGAATACCCCGGATTGTGTCGGTATTCCGGAGACGACACCACTTGACGCGTTGAGCGTGAGACCGGTCGGAAGTCCTGATGCGCTGAACGTGTAGGGCGCCGCGCCGCCGGTCGCCGTCAGGGCCGGCGCGGTGTAGGCGGTGCCGAACGTGGCGGATGGTAGAGTGGTCGATGAAACAGCAACGCCTGGTGCCGCGACGGATAATGTCAGCGTTTTCGTGGTCGATACAAACGGGCCGCCATTCGCTGCCGTTGTTGCGTCCGTGGCCATGACATTGACGATGAATGAGCCGGCCTGTGACGGTGTTCCGGAAATTGCACCGGTGTTTGCATTCGCCGAGAGGCCAGTCGGAAGTCCAGTCGCGGCAAATATGTAAGGGCCGGTGCCACCTGTCACGGAAAGTGCCGGGGCATTGTATGCGACAGCAAATGTAGCAGCTGGAAGTGTTGTAGTTGCTATGACGACCGAGGGAGCCGCAACGGACAACGTCAATACCTTTGCTGCCGAGGCGAATGGGCCACCGTTCACGGCAGTCGTAGTATCGCTCGCTGTGACGCTGACGTTGAAGCTTCCGGCCTGACTTGGCGTACCGGAAATTACGCCAGTGCTGGGATTGAGTGTGAGCCCGTTCGGAAGGCCCGACGCAGTGTAAATATACGATCCGGTGCCGCCGGAGGCAGTGAGAGCTGGCGCGGAATAGACTGCTCCGAACGAGCCTGTGGGAAGCGCCGAGGTCGACACTGAAATTGTTGGCGCAACAATCGAGAGTGCCAACTCGCGAACGGCCGATGTGTAGGGTCCGCCCAGAGACGCGGTGGTGCTGTCAGTTACAGTTACCAGCAAACTGGTGGCAGCAGGCGCGACCGGTGTTCCTGAGATAATACCAGCGCTGGACATGGTCAGCCCGGACGGTAAGCCCGCGGCAGAGAATGTGTACGGGGCTGTGCCGCCGCTGGCGATAAGGGCGGGTGCACTGTAGGTGGCACCGACGGTACCTGCTGGTAAAACGACTGCTACGATCGTTGGTGTGGGAATATAGCGTGTTGTTGCTGCGATCGTTCCACTTATGCCCCCCCAACCACCGCCGATGGACGGGACGACTACTAAAGTTACGCTCTCGGTCAGGTTGGCGCCAACATTGGCGGCTGTTGATGTGTACCGGCCAACGCAGGTCAATGATTGCCCAGGATCGATCGGTGTGGTCGCACAAGAATAGGTCCCGAGCGTTGGCGTGACTTGGCTCAACTTAAAACTCGAATTACCCGTATTGGTGATCGTCAAAGTAAAATCTAAGTTGGAAGAGGGGGCCGAAAACCCACCCGGCGTGGACGATAACGCAATAAGCCAGTTGGGACGGGGCTGAAATGCGACGCTGTTTGTCGCTGTTGCGTCGGCCAGAATCCCTGTGGACGGTGCGCCACGTGCAACCACGGTATTGACAAGAGGAACACCGGCGATGACATCTGCCGACGTGGTCACGTAGGTCCCTGTGCACGTCATGTTGGCACCGACCTTCAGAGGCGCCGACGGGCAGGTCAGCGACGAGACGCGCGGGTCCGTGAGCACAATATTCGAAATGTCGCTATCTCCGGTGTTGGTCAGGATATAGCTGTAATTGATCGGGACACCAGCCGCCGCGAACGTAGGTGTGTTTGTCGAGACTGATAGCGTCCAAGCGGGAGCGGCTGGTGCAATGACCGCAAGAGACAGCGATTTCGAAACCGACGTGAACGGCCCGCCCAATCCTGCTGTGGTGGAATCCGTCGCGGTTATAGTGACTGTGAACGCACCTGACTGTGTCGGCGTACCGGAAATTATGCCATTGGCAGCTATAGAGAGACCTGGGGGCAATCCCGTTGCTGCGAACGTGTAGGGCGCGTTACCGCCGCTTGCGATTAATGCAGGCGCTGAATACGACGCCTGAACTGTTGCTGCGGGAAGCGTCGTCGTGCCGACAGTGATGACAGGTGCCGAGACTGTCAATGGAAGCGTCAGCAACTCCGAATAAAGCGGACCATTCACTGCTGGTGGGGTGCTGTCTTGGATCTGGATCACGATATTGTAATTTCCTACCTGCGTCGGCGTGCCGGAAATGATACCGGCATTGCTGATCGACAAGCCATTCGGCAGATTTGACGCGCGATACGCGTAGGGCGCGGTTCCGCCCGATGTGACGAGTGCGGGCGCAGTGTATGATTGCCCGACTGTCGCCGCAGGAAGTGTCACTGCTGCTATCGTTGGTATACTGGTGTAGACTATCGAGCCGCTCGCAGTTGTATTGGAGAGAGATCCGCTCGTCGGCACGCCTGTTGCCGTCAACGAATAGTTGATGTTGGAGCCAACATCAGCTGTTACGGCTGTATACGACGCAGTGCATGCAAGGGTTTCGCCGAATGCAAGCACCGCTGCAGGACATGTGATCGCTGCGGCCTTCGTACCACTCAAAGCGATTGAACCGATATTGACGTTGCCGGTATTGGTGAGCGCTATGTTATAGGCAACGCTGGCGCCGACAGTAGAAAATCCCGTTGGATTGGCGTGGACCGCCATCGTCCAAGCCGCGCTCGGTTGGAATTCGAGCGTGCTCGATGCTGATGCATTGGCGAGCGTACCTAAACCGGGCGTGCCGGTCACAGTGACGGTGTTGGACAGCGGTCGCCCGGCTTGGAGGTCGGCCGGTGTGACCATGTACTGGCCCGAACACGTCATTGAGTTCCCGAATGCTAGGCTTGGCGACGGGCAGTTAAGCGCTATCGCACGGGTGTCCGCGATGGCGATCGATCCGATCGACGTATTGCCGGTATTGGCAACAACGTATTTGTACATCACGAGCGACGGAGCAGTTGAGAATGTCGATGGAGTGGGCGTCGACGTAATCGTCCACGATGGTGCCGGGGCAAGCGTCATGACGCTCGTCGCGGTCGCTGGCGTGAGTGAGCCGGCCCCAGGCGTTCCGTTCACACGCAGAATATTTGTGATAGATGTTGCGGCCAAATCAGCGGCAGTCACGGTTGTGCTGCCCGTGCATGAGGTGCTGCCGCCCACCGCCACAGACGCAGGGGAGCAAATATATGTCGTCGAGCGTGAATCTGTGACCGCGAGCGCGGACACTGCCACATTGCCAGTGTTATTGATCAAAGCCGTGTAGGTAGTCGTCTGCCCCGCCGCATTAAATTGGGCCGGGCTGGGCGTGACCGTCATAGCAAGGCTCGGCGTCGCTGCGACGTAGGCCACCGGCGTCGACATTGTGATGTTCGAAAGCCCCGGCGTAGCCGACGCAGCCGTATGCGAGAACGATATTGATCCGTTCACGAGCCCGAGCGCCATATCGCTGATGATGGTGGTGTAGCTTGAGCTGCACCGCATCGTTGCGCCGGGTGCGAGAGTGCCGGTTGGGCAAGAGATAGTCATCGACGGACTGGAAAGCGCTATGCTGGTGATTGTCACATTTCCGGTGTTGGTCACGATCTGCTCGAATCCAATAGTCTGACCGGGATGGCTGAAGCTTGAAGGCGTTGGCGCAACGGCAAGGGTCCAAATCGGCTGTGGCGCATAGGCGACCGAGGCACTGGCCGACACAGGGGCGAGCGTTCCCGAGGCCGGCGTCGCGACTGCGGAGGCGGTATTCGTCAATGCCGAACCCGCTGCGACGTCGGCCGCAGTGGTCACGTATGTGTTGGTGCAAGTCGTGCTTTCCGTCGCCGCAAGCGTCATCGCAGGGCAGGTCATCGCGCCGCCGCGCGTACTCGTGACCACGAGCTCAGCGAGGGCAACCTGACCGGTGTTCGTTACGAGATAGCTGTACGAAATAGTCTGCCCCGCCGATGCGAACGTTGTCGGCGTTGCCGACGCGGCGAGCGAGATTGACGGTGCGGGTGCGACATACGCGGCAGAGAGGACGGTGCTCACACTCGCCAGTTCCGATTGAGGCAGGTGAATAGCCGTCACGGTGCCAGTGACAGACGCGTTCGGGACCGCATTTGCCGAGGTCGTCGTATAGGAGCGTGTACACGTCATCGACGCGCCGATGGCAAGAGTCGCCGACGGACAGCTGAACTGGCCAATGCTGCTTAGGACAGAAAAGCTTCGCATCACGGTGCTGCCGGTGTTGGTCAAGACGGCCGAGAACGAGAGGGCTGTGCCGGCCGCGCTGTACGACGATGGCGTCACCGAGCCTGAAATAGTCCATGCAGGCACGGCGATGTAGTTGACAGTGCCGCCAGCGGTCGCATTTGCAAGACTGCCGGTCGCGGGCGTGCCGGTTGCCGTCACGCTTTCCGCGATGCTGCCAGCCGACACGTCTGCGGCTGTGGTCAAGTAGGTCGCGGTGCAGGTCATGCTAGCGCCGATGGCGAGGCTGGTCGACGGGCACGTGACGGTGCCGACCTTGGTTGCCGTCACGGCGATCGATGTAATCGTCGTCGAACCGGTGTTGGCTAGCACATAGCTGTAGCCGAGCGTGGCACCAGCCGCGCGATAGTCGGCGGGCGCGGTCCGCGTCAGCGTCCAGCCGGGAACCGCGACCAGAGGCACTGTCACGCTCGCTGGATAGACAGACGCTGTGAAGGAGCCGCCGATCGAATTCGCTGACACGGACGCAACGCTGGTGATGCCACCGGCGGACACATCAGCGGCGGTCGCCGAATATGTACTGCTGCACGACATGGTCGCGCCGGGAGCGAGGCTCGTCGTTGGACAGGTAATCCCGGTCACCTTGCTGTCAGTCACGGCAATGTTCGATACGGCAAGCCCCCCATCGTTGCGAAAATCATAGAAAAAGTCGATCCTACTGCCGACGTTGGTGAAGCTGTTGAACACGCTGCGCGACACGTTGAGCACCGGCAGGTAAGTTGTCGTCGAAGCGCTTGAACTGACCGTGATCGTGCCCGTAGTGGACAAACCCGATGCCGACACAGAACCATTGCTCGTCACCGAGCCGGCGGCGAAGTCGGCCGCCGTCAATTGACGCGAGCCCGAACAGGTCATGGTCGCCCCGACCGCAAGCAAAGACGTGGGACAATACACGGTCGTCGCGGAATTGCTCGGCGTCACCGCCGACAAAGGTGTGTTGCCCGTGTTTCTCACTGTGAACGTATAGGGCAGGGAGGCTCCGATGGGTGTCGCCGTCATGTCGAGGCTGATCGAAGGCGCTGGCGGGTATGGAACGTCCGGAGCGACGGCAGTGAGGGTTGGCATCGGGCTGCCCGCGCTGTTCGTGCCATTTGCTGTTGCCGTGTTGGCAATCACGCGCTGTGACGCTACATCGGCGGCCGTGACTGTGTACGAACTGGTGCAAGAATAAGTTGCACCGGGCTCGAGTGGAGCAAGCGGGCAAGTCACACTCGCGCCAAGACTGCTGGTCACGGCGGGGGCCAGGATATTGCGGTTGCCGGTGTTGACCAGCGCATAGGTGTAAGTGACGACGTTGCCTGCGGCGCTATAGTAAGGGAGGCTCGACGTGACCGACAAGCTCCAGGCGTAGACCGGCACCATCGCTGCTATTTTCTGTGTCGTTACGGTAACGAGCGCCCCACTTGCGGGCGTACCAGTGAGCGTGGAATCGATAGAGATGTAGCCTCGCGATACGTCAGCCGCCGTTACGACAAATGTCGACGTACAGTTTGCGCTGGAACCAATCATGAGAATTGCGACGCTGCCGCAATTCGCCATCCCGGACCCGCCGTTGTTGTTGTCGATGACGTGGAAGGAATTTATAGGGGCGTTGCCGGTGTTGGTAACAACATATGCCATCTCAATTACGTCAGCGACGCGCGAGTATGTGGCCGGAGACATCGTGGCCGTCATGCTCATTGCAGGGGTCGCTGTAAACGACACGCTCGTCGAAGCCGTCGCTGACGCGATCGTCCCGCTCGCGGGCGTCGCCGTAGCGGTGGCATTTGAGGCCAATGATGCGCCAGCTGTCAAATCGGCTGCAGTCGTTACATAAGTACCCGAACAGCGCATGGTTGCGCCGAAAGAGAGAGTAGTCGCTGGGCATGTTATGCCGGTGGCGCGGGTATCGGCGAGCGCAATACTGGAGAGGCCAATGTTACCAGTATTGGCGATATCATACGCGTAATTGATCGTCTGACCTGCGGCAGTGAACGTCGTAGGCGATACAGAGGCCGCGAGTGTCCATTGACGTATCGGCGTGAATGCGATCGATTTCGTCACATTTTGTTCTGGCATCAAACCCTGTGCCGAGGCGATGCCGGCGTATACTGTTTCTGAGATTGGTTGTCCCGCCGTGACGTCGGCTGTCGTCGTTGTCGTCGACGCCGTGCAGCGGATTGTCTGGCCGAGCGGCAACGATCCGGTGGGGCAGTTCATATCGAGCAGGCGACCAGTTGAATCGAAATAGATGAGACCCAACGCTACGTTACCGGTGTTGGCGATCGTGTAGGTGTAACGAATGAGCTGTCCGACGGCGGTGAAATCACTGCGATCTGTGGCGACGGTCAGCGAATAGCTCGGCTGCGGCACGAAGGCGATCTGAGAACCAACGCCCGTATCGTAGAGCGTTCCTGACGTCGGCGTTCCATGAAATGAGGCGAAGAGGTTCTTGGTCGTCGCGTTCGCCACATCGGCCACGGTGATGGCTTGGCTACCGGTGCATTGCGTGCTGTCGCCTGGCTGGAGTGTGGTGACTGTGCAGACCAGCGTCGGGCCGAGCAACATCTGACCTGAAACGTTGTTGATCGTGACGGTGCCGTTGTTGGTAACAACGTAAGCAAGACTGATGATGTCGCCAGCCTTGGAGAAGGTCATTGGCGTGACAACGGCGGAGCTTACGATCCAGCTAGCTGCTGCGTTAGCGTTGGATGTCGCGTTCAGCATTGCACCGAGCAACGTAGCAAGACTGATCAAAATCCGAGCGACGGATCTCGTCGACCGGAACAGCGACCATCGCGGCCCTTCGCGACGAGCCGATGTAGCCTTTTGTAACAGCTCCGAATTCGATTCACCGACAACAACGTTCGCGAGCATTATTCGCACCCAGCAGGAGATCGAGCCAATATTGACCACAACCCTATGTTGTTTGATTCGAGGTGAATAAGAATTAAATCTAATGTTTTTCTAGTTGTTCACACTATTCAGATGCGCAAAAACATCACATTCAATCAATGGTTTCTGATAATTCACGGCTTCCACTGAGATTTTTTGCGGTTGCATTACTTCATATTACGCAACCGCCTATTTTCAAATTTGCAACCCTGGATGTATGCAACTTTTGATTGTATTTTTATTGACCAGTTGTTTGGCTCGTATCCGCTCCATCGCGGGCGCCCATCACAATTAGCCAGATCGCTCGGTTACATAGAAATAGGATGGTCCTGTATCTCGGACAGCTCGTATGCATGGAAAGCAGTTCGATTTTCCAAGCCGCCGCAGCACGTGGACTGAGTGGATTTGGTTCAAGAACCGACACACCCAGCGGTAACGTCCAAGATCGCAATGTTCAGCGCCAACCAGTTCACTTCGATACGACACACCGGTTGCTGTATTGCTCGCGTGTGTTTCAAAAACTGATCCAGGACATTTGAAGCGGCAACGCTGAAATATGCGCATACTAGTTCCTGACTACCCAGTCTCGTCCGCAATTACCAAGAGCCTGTAGGGTCTTGGTGCGGAGCGCGTGACGAGACTGGGTAGTCAGGCAATATTTGCAACCTCTGACACGTACAATCCTGGCTTAACCTGATCAGCAGTAAGTGGATTGGTCACCCGACCAAGTATGTGCCCACCCATTGCTACCGCCAACTGGCCATAGGCCAGATCGCCTGCGATCTTCCCTGTTGCACGCACGTCTAGAAAATTTTCAATTTTTAGCTGCCCCGAAAATTCGCCATGTATTACCGCATGGTTCGAGGAACTCTGCCGTTTACCTGGCCGTCGGCTCGTATGAATAGTGAATCAGCAACGACAGATCCTTCAACTTAGCCTTGGATTTCGACTTTTCGACAGTCAGTAATCTCTCCAACTATGCGCGTGCCTCGACCGATGATCAGCCCCCATCTCCATCATCAATGGTATCAGTTGTTGCTGCGCATGCGGACGTCTCAATTGCAATCGAAGTATTCAATGCAATGATATCGACGGAGGTTGGGGATTTCTTTTTGAACATAACGCTTCCCGATTTACACTTGATCCGGTTCCTGTCGCTGTGGGGAGCGAACGCGCACAGGTAGCCAATTACGTTTTCCGTCGCTTCAACCGGTGGCGTTTGTTTTTGCCCGCATTCAGGCCGGATACTCCCCTCGTTTTAGGGTTAAGTTAAGTTTGTGCGATTGAACAGGGCAAGGGGTGCCCTGTCATTAGCAAGCGAGTTCACTGACTTTCGCTCTGGGGGGGCATCTCGGGTCGCAAGCGTTGGAGCATGAGTTGATCGAAGCAGCCGCGGCGTGTTGGTTTCCGTCGGCTGCTCATTCTCCTGCACCTCGAAGGTGAAGCATCGGGTCGCGATCGCATTTAACGGCCTTACCGCGAGGAAGGCTTGAGTGTTCGCCGCAAGCGTAGCGGCTTAGCGGTCGCAGATTGTCCGTTGCTCTGGCCATAAACTGCCTACGCTTATGCGAGGGCAACCGATGTCGAAACACAACGAAATTGACGCATCGTGTGGTTTAGGAACGACATTTTGAGGCACAGGCGGTGCCGGTGGTCTGGTTTCGATCAAAATGTGGGTACACTACCCGCCCTTTTCCTGAGCAGAAGCGAACACTAAATCTTCCGTTTCCGATTTGTATTAGCGGTAGTTTTCGCGCCCTGCTGCGGTTCACTTTATTTCGATTTCCGTGATTGAGCACGAGGCTCGGCGCCAACACCATTCTGCTCCATTTTCGATGCATTTTCGATCAACTTCAACATGGCACGTGCCAACAAATGAGGCGTTTCGGGATGATGAATTGAGAACGGACCCGGGTTTATCAGTACCATGTTGTTCAAAGTGCCATTCATGACTTGAAACGCAAAGCGAACGGTATCATCTCGCTCTTTCGTAGGTTCTGTCCCCAACATCCAATTGATGTGTGGAAGCATTTGATCCAGTTGCATGCGCCCAAGCTCGCGTATCGGCGTCCAGGCTCTAGGATCACTGGACGCTTTTCGGAGTGACGCGCGGACCAAACCCTCGTTGCGCCGATACCAGTTGACCGTCCCCTTAACGAACCATGCCAAAAGATGGGCTAAGCTGTCGTTTGGGATGCGGCCGGGCACATAATTTTTCTTACTCCAACTACGAGCTTGCTCCACCGCGACCCGTTGCAGGGTCAAAACAAAAGCCTCTTTTGAATCAAAACGCGCATAGAACGAGCCAATAGTTACTTGGGTGTGTGCGCACAAACGCTCAATTGAGAGTGTATCAAAATCATGATCTGACAGCATTTCCAAACCGCCATCCACCAATTTAATAATGAGGTCACGGCTTCGTTTCTGATGTGCAGGCTTCAAGCCATCCACGTTGAGGCCGGAAATCAATCCGTCATTCATTTTTAAGTTCCAGCTGAATTGTGGGACTTGCATCACTTTCTAACCATAGCTACCATTCTAGTTAAGAGGCACGCCATGATCAATGGCGGCAATTAAGCCTCGCGCGGTCGCAATGAGCCGCAGGGAGAATTCAATCGGGAGGTTTGCATGATCGGAATGCGTGGATTGTTGGCAGCGACTGCTTTGACAGCTATGTGCGCTGTTGCACCGATGTCGCACGCGCAAGGAAAGGGTGAGGTTGTCAAGATCCAGGACTATCCAGGCGTCGGCAATATGCTGATGCGGATCGCGATCAGTAAGGGATACTGCGAAGCACACGGGATCAAGTGCCAACTGCAAATGATCCCATCAGGCCCTCTGGGAGCGCAGGCGCTGATGGCCAAAAGCATTGATGTTGGATTTTTCGGACCAGAGATCCAAATCAACGCAATGACAAAAGGCGGCAAGCTCAAGGCAATCACTAGCGGAGCAACATTGAACGTATTCCATATCGTCGTCGGCAATAGTGTTGAGCTGCCAAATGCCGCAAATGGCTTCACAGCCCTGATGACCGACCTTAAGGGTAAAAAGATCGGCGTTCCAGCGCGCGGGTCAGCGGGAGAGTTGCAATTCCTTATTTTGGCATCGAAAGCTGGTTTGAAGGCCGACGATTTCACTTTTGTTGCCGTTGGGGCGCCCAATACGTCATTTGGAGCGCTAACATCAAAGCAGATCGACGCCAGTATGACGTTTGAACCGTCAGCCACGCTATGCGACGTGCTTAAAGCTTGCAAAACAGTCTACCGGGCAAATGAAGCCAAGGAACCGGTAGAAATCGCTGGCACCAACGGCGCCGCGAGCAATTTCGTCATCACGCAAGAGACCGCCGACGCAAGCCCGCATGTCGTCGACGCGCTGATTGCAGCTGCGAAAGATGCTGAAGCATTTATCCAAGATCCCAAAAACTTCGACGAAGCCCTCAAGGTCGGTCAAAGCTATTTCAAATTTGAAATGCCGAAAGGGGATGAGGTGATGGCAGCGTCGCTTAAAAGCTCTATACCGGCCTACAAAACTGCCATCACCAGATCTGCGCTAAAGCAAATTGCGGACAACATGCTGGCTGCAAAACAGCTTGAAGCTCCGTTTGACACGACGGTTTTGACACATCCGAAAGCCCCATAATTCAGATCGTTGCTT
>JABFRJ010000388.1 GCA_013141255.1 Hyphomicrobiaceae bacterium | reverse complement strand
TCGTTGATCCCGATTTATTTGCCATCGGTGCGACGGGTGTTGCGGGCGTGCTCATCGGGATCATCGGATATGTGTTGCTGCTCGGCGCGCGGGCGGGATTGCAACGACGAAATGGACCGCTGGCCTAGCTCAGACAGGAGCAGGCGCGATTTGGACATGGCTCCTATTCGGGCTTGGATCAATCGAGGTCGAGATTGGGGTTGGTCGGCGCTGGCTTGGCCGCTAGTCTCGGCGCAGTTCACAAAAACACGATCCGAGGACCGCTCCATGGCTGACACACATCGTTGCTACTGCGTGACGAAACATAATGCGCCACTTGAATTGGCGACACGCGAGGTGGCGACGCCTAAGGGTCGGGAAGTGCTGGTCAAGGTGACGGGCGCGGGCGTGTGCCACAGCGATATTCATTTGTGGGAAGGCCACTATGATTTGGGCGGGGGCAAGAAGTTGTCGCTCAAAGATCGCGGCATCAAGCTACCACTGACGATGGGTCATGAAATCGCGGGCGAGATTATCGCCGCCGGTCCAGATGCTAAGGGCGCGAAGATTGGCGCGAAGGTTGTGGTCTATCCCTGGCTCGGGTGCGGCGAATGTCCGACGTGTAATCGCGGCGATGAAAATTTGTGCCTGAAGGGCCGCTCGCTCGGCGTGTTTATTGATGGCGGATATTCGACGCATGTGATTGTGCCGGATGCGAAGTATTGCATTGATCTTGGTAAGCTCGACGCGGCGGAGGCAGCGCCGCTGGCCTGCTCGGGTGTGACGACTTTCAGCGCGCTTAAAAAGTTCGGGGCCAAAATTAAAGACGAGCCAGTGGTGATCATCGGCGCGGGTGGACTTGGGCGCATGGCGATGACGATGCTCAAGGCGATGGGTGGCAAGGGTGCCATCGTGGTCGATATTGATCCGGTGAAGCGGGATGGCGCAAAAGCCGCGGGTGCGTTGTCGGTGATTGATGGTGGAGCTGCGGACGCCGCGCAACAGATTCTGACGACGACGGGTGGAGCGCTGTTGATCCTCGATCTCGTTGGGGCCGCGTCAACGCTCAACCTCGCGATTGCGAGCGCGACGCGGGGCACGGAAATTGTTGTTGTTGGGTTGTTCGGTGGCGAAGTTACTATTCCAGTGCCGTTCTTCCCGCTGCGTCCTCTTGCCATCCGGGGGAGTTACGTTGGCAATCTGGCTGAACTGACTGAGCTTGTGGACTTGGCGAAGGCGGGCAAGCTTGAGCTCATTCCGGTCAATCGCCGTCCACTTGACGAAGCCAATGCGGCGCTGATGTCATTGCGTGATGGCAAAGTCAATGGTCGCGTGGTGCTGGTGCCGTAATTCGTCGCATTTGATCGGAAGCAATGGAGCAGGCGTCCGGCATTGATACTGTGCCGGACGTTTTGCTTTTGGAGTGGCCACAATGTCTCGTGATGCGACGCCTCAATTGCAACGTCGGCTCGGACTGACGTTGCTTGTGCTCTACGGAACTGGCATCACGGTTGGTGCTGGTGTCTATGTGCTGATTGGCACGGTCGCTGGGTATGCGGGCAAGTTTGCGCCGTGGTCGTTCGTGCTAGCGGCGGTTGTGATGGCGTTCACAGTGGCGTCGTATGCGGAACTTGCCACGCGCTATCCCGTGAGTGCAGGGGAGGCGGCCTACGTGAGGGCCGCGTTTGGGTCTCAACACCTCACACGGTTCGTGGGTTTGTTGACGATTGCCATTGCGATCGTGTCGTCCGCGGCGGTAGCCTTGGGTTCGGCTGGGTATATTCGCGAGTTTATCGCGGTGCCGCCGATGCTGCTGGTTATCGTTGTGCTTATCGCGATTGGAGCGGTGGCGTCGTGGGGTATTCTCGAATCTGTTGTGATGGCGAGTATTTTTACGTTGATCGAAGTGAGCGGATTAATTGCGATCATTATTGCGGCACTCTGGTCTGATGTGCCGATTACACCTGCACCGTTGCCGCCCATGGACATGAAAATCTTATCGGGGATCGGCTTTGCTAGCCTGCTGGCGTTTTTTGCGTTCATCGGTTTTGAGGATCTCGTCAATGTGGCTGAGGAGGCCAAAGACCCACATCGCGATCTGCCGCGCGCGATGGCGATCACGCTGGTTTTGTCGACGATCCTTTATGTGAGCATCGCGATTATTGCGGTAAGCGTTGTGCCGCCGAAAGAACTGTCGGCATCATCCGCACCGTTGAGCACAGTGTTTCGCGCGGTGGCAGGCGTCAGTCCGGCGACGATCAGTTTAATTGCCATCATGGCGACGCTGAATACGATTTTGGCGCAACTGACGATGGCGTCGCGGGTTATCTATGGGATGGCGCGGCAGGGCGATTTGCCGCAACGGCTTGGGAAAGTGCATGCCGCGACGAATACGCCGCTGATCGCGACCTGGGTCACAGTTGCGGCGGCGTTGGTGTTAGCACTCTGGTTTCCGCTCGAACGCTTGGCCGAGCTGACGTCGGTCGCGACGCTGGTGGTGTTTGCCTTCGTCAATGTGTCGTTGCTGCAGTTGCGACGGAACGGTGTCGCCGCGCCGGTGCCGACTGATGGGCCTGCGTATTTTACGGCGCCTACATGGGTACCGGTGGTAGGTCTTGCGACTTCAGTGGCAATGATCGCGGCGTCGCTGTTGTGATCCTACCATGTTGGGTCGCGCTGTGCTTTCCCCAAGCTAGATTCTGCAATTTTTTGAATTGCTATTTTCTGCAAAATACTCCGCTCACCCACACCACGCCCGCAGCGATCACCTCCGCATTTCCCCTCTCCTTCGAGGGAGCGGCGGGTTCCGAACGCGCTGTCAACGGCGCGAAAATTCGGGCGTGGGGAGTTTCTTGCGTGTGTTGGGGGCGGAGTGTTTAGGGAGCGGTGCGGCGGTGTTGGCAGGCGCTGCACTTGACCCAACGATGGCGACTTAGACTGTCTTGCGCAACAGTGTCGCGCCTGCGCCCAGCGCCTGAAGTTTGGCGACGGCGATTGAGCGGGGCAGGGGGGCTAGGCCGCAGTTGGTGCAGCATTGCAGGCGTTCCTTGTCAGCGTGCTTCATGGCTTCACGCATGACGGCGGCGACGGCTTCGGGTGTCTCTATGGACTTGGTTGCGACATCGATGGCACCGACCAGGATGGTTTTGTCCTTCAAGTGTTCGATGAGCGAAATCGGGACTTTGGAGCCTTGGCATTCAAGCGAGACCTGCTGGATTTTTGACGCATTGAGCGCAGGAAAGATTTCTTCGTACTGACGCCACTGCGAGCCCAATGTTTCCTTCCACTTTGTGTTGGCTTCGATGCCGTAGCCGTAACAGATGTGGACGGCGGTCGTGCACTTGAGGCCAGCGGCTGCGACTTCGAGGGCTGCCACGCCCCACTCCTTCACGTCCTTCATGAAGACGTTGAAGGCGGGCTCGTCGAATTGGATGACGTCAACTCCGAGAGCCTCCAGTTCGCGGGCCTCTTGGTTCAGCGCTTGGGCGAAGGCCATGGCCATGTCGGCGCGTTTTCCGTAGTGCGCGTCGGCGATGGTGTCGCAGATGGTCATGGGGCCGGGGAGCGTGAACTTCAGTTTCTTCTTGGTGTGGGCGCGGGCGAAGCGGACGTCGTGGCTGTGAACCGAACCTTTGCGGGTGATGGGGCCGGTGACTGTTGGTACATCGACGACGTAGCGGTTGTCGCGAATGCCCATCTTGGTTTTCTTTAGCCAATCGATGCCGCCCAACTGCTCCATGAAGCCGTGCACGAAGTGGATGCGAAATTGCTCGCCCTCGGTGACGATGTCGATGCCGGCGTCTTCCTCGATTTTGAGCCAGAGGAGGGCAGCGTCTTCCTTCAATTGCCGGAGTTCGTCGCCGCTCGCCTTCCAGGCGCCCCAGAGTTTTTCGGGTTCGGCGAGCCAGGCGGGCTTGGGCAGGCTACCTGCAACGGTGGTGGGGAACAGGGGGAGCGAGGATGTAGACTTGCTCATGGGCGCATCTCCGGGGCGTGTTGTGGTGACTTTTTTCGGGACCCTATCTGAGCCCTAAGGGTTGAGCTAGCCGATTGAACCGGTGTGGTTGCCCCTTGGGGCCGATATGCGTTAACGGCTTGGTCCGGGCAAACGATCTGTTTTGATTGTAGAAACGGGCCTTTGCTGGTAGAGCGTGGCTCCCGCGCCGGGGCCCGGCTGCCGCACCTCTGCCCTTTGTGACCACAAACACCAATGTCCTTAAACCCATATGATGGCCGCGAGAACTTGCGAGCGCCTGCTATTCCGGCGCTGACGGGCGGAGCGAAGCCGCTCTTCAGCTATAAGAAATTCTGGGCGCAGCGTTTTGGCGTCGCGCCTTATCTGCCGACGTGTCGGGCCGACATGGATGCGCTGGGTTGGGATAGTTGCGACGTGATCCTGGTGACGGGGGACGCGTATGTCGATCATCCGAGTTTTGGTATGGCGATCATTGGTCGCTTGCTCGAAGCTCAAGGTTTTCGCGTCGGCATTATCGCGCAGCCGGATTGGCAGAGTCCGGACGCGTTCAAGGCCCTGGGCAGGCCGAACCTGTTTTTCGGCGTGACTGGCGGCAACATGGACTCGATGGTGAACCGCTACACCTCGGATCGCCGTATCAGGCACAACGATGCTTATACGCCGGGTGGTGAAGGCGGCAAGCGCCCGGATCGTTCGGTGATTGTTTATGCTCAGCGCTGTCAGCAGGCCTATAGTGACGCGACTATTGTGCTTGGCGGTATTGAGAGTTCGCTCAGACGGATCGCGCATTTCGATTACTGGTCGGACAAGGTGCGTCGCTCGATCCTGGCCGACGCCAAGGCCGACATTCTGCTTTACGGTAACGCCGAGAGGGCCGTGGTTGAAGTCGCGCATCGTTTGGCGCGTAAGGAAAGCATCGATACGTTTGATGATATTCGCGGTGTGGCGCTGATGAAGACGGTGGTGCCTGCGGATTACGTTGAATTGCACGCAGACGACATCGAGAGTTCTGATGAGGGCGCGCGGCAGGTTAAAACCGCGAAGGCGGTCGTCCGGTTGCCGTCGTTTGAGATGGTGTCGTCTGATAGCGAAACGTATGCGCGGGCGTCGCGCGTTTTGCATCGAGAAAGCAATCCCGGCAACGCGCGGCCGCTGGTACAGAAACATGGCGATCGCGAATTATGGGTGTCGCCGCCACCGATCCCGTTGACGACTGAGGAAATGGACGCGGTATACGAATTACCCTACGCGCGGGGGCCGCATCCTGGCTATGAGGGCAATAAGATCCCGGCTTGGGAGATGATCAAGACCTCGGTCACGATTATGCGTGGTTGTTTCGGCGGCTGCACGTTTTGTTCGATCACCGAGCATGAGGGCCGCATTATTCAAAATCGCTCGGAAGCGAGCGTGTTGCGCGAGATTGAAGAGATCCGCGATAAGACCGAAGGATTCACGGGTGTTATCTCCGACATTGGTGGACCGACGGCGAATATGTACCGGATGGCGTGCAAGGACGAAGTGATTGAGAAGTCATGCCGTCGATTGTCGTGCGTTTATCCTGAGATCTGTCCGAACCTCAATACGAGCCATGACGATTTGATCAGCCTTTATCGCAAAGTGCGCGAGGTGCCGGGCATCAAGAAGGTGCACGTGGCGTCGGGTGTGCGTTACGATTTGGCGGTTAAGAGCCCTGCTTATATCAAGGAACTGGTCACGCATCATGTCGGCGGGTATTTGAAAATT
>JABFRJ010000556.1 GCA_013141255.1 Hyphomicrobiaceae bacterium | reverse complement strand
CAATGGCACGATATGGACATTGGTGGCCGCACGGTGCGGGCGATGGCGTCTCTGCATCCGGCCTATTTGCTCCGCACGCCGGCGGCAAAGCGGCAAGCTTGGCGCGATCTTTTGACGATTCGTGACGCGCTTGGATAGGGCTGCACGGCTTGTGGGGACTTGAACCTCACAAGACCCACCGAACACAAGTTGCGTGACTTTGCGCTCGCGATGCTCGAAAATGGCTCGATACGGCTTTTGTCTATCAGGATACTTCCCGTCATGTCCCGACTTGACCCAACACGGCCATTCATTCCTGTGCGGATTGCAATACTGACTGTCTCTGATACTCGGTCGCTTGACGATGACAAGAGCGGTGCGACGCTGCAAACGTTAATAATCGACGACAATCATATTCTAGCTGATCGACGCATTGTGCGCGACGATGTGGCTGCAATCCGTTCGGTCGTTGAGACTTGGATCAAAGATCCAAATATTGACGTCGTTATTTCGACGGGCGGTACAGGGTTCACGGGGCGCGATGTTACGCCTGACGCCATTCGACCGCTGTTCGAGAAAGAGATTGACGGATTTTCGACGGTGTTTCACATGCTGTCATATCAGAAGATCGGAACCTCTACGATCCAATCGCGCGCGTGCGGCGGGCTTGCACGAGGCACTTATATTTTCTGCTTACCTGGATCTCCCAGCGCGTGTCGTGATGCTTGGTCTGGTATACTCAAATGGCAGCTCAACAATCAGCATAGACCGTGTAACTTTGTTGAGATCATGCCGCGACTGGAAGAGCACCTAGGAGGTTAGATTGCGCGTGGCAAGAATTACAACTACGCGACTATTCTCATCTATTTTAGGGCTCACATGTTGTATGGCAGCCGTCATGGCTGCTGATTTTCTCGATGATGCTGAAATCAAACGCGACGTTGTCGGCAGTGATTTTGCTGGTCATTATGCCGACGGTCGGCCTTGGCAAGAGCACTATCACGTTGACGAAAAACTGGTCTACACGGAGGCTGGACGTTCGGTCGACGGATACTGGACACTGAAAGAGGGCATGTTCTGCACGCTCTATCGAGGCGCACTTAGTGGCGGCTGCTGGCGCCTTAAGCGGATTGGTACGAACTGCTTTGAGTTTTATGATGCTGGGGCTGCTGATCGTGGCGCCGCCGCCCGGAGGCTATGGACCGCGCGCGGATGGCGAAAAGAAATGGCGCCCACGTGCGGGGCGCCACAAATCTCGTAACCGCAACATTGGAACTGCTGACAGTCTGAAGGCGTATTATTCCCAGTTGAACACCTGGATAAGCGCCGGTCCGATGATCACGACGAACAGCACTGGTAGAAAGAAAATAATCATCGGAACTGTCAATTTTGGTGGCAATGACGCTGCCTTTTTTTCTGCCTCCGACATGCGGGCGTCACGATTTTCCTTAGCCATTACGCGCAAGGCTTGGCTGACGGGCGTACCATATCGCTCAGCTTGAATTAGCGCCGTGGCGACCGCTTTAATGCCAGGCAGGCCTGTCCGCTTGCCGAGATTTTCGTAGGCTTGACGACGCTCTGACAAATAAGACAACTCCGCTGTCGTCAACGACAACTCTTCTGCCAACTCGATCGATTGAACACCTATTTCAGATGCCACTTTGCCGAAAGCTGACTCTACAGAGGAGCCTGACTGAACAGAAATCAGCAGCATATCTAGCGCGTCAGGGAAGGCGCTTCTAATTGATTGCTGACGCCGGGCCACTTGGTTTTGAACGAACATATTCGGCAGATAGTATCCGACATACCCGATAGCGAGTGCGATGCCGACCTTGACAATTGGTGGATGCTCGTAGGTCGAAATAAAGAACAAGTAAAAGAGCGCGCCAATGGTCGCGATAATTGGCATCGCGAGGCGGAAAAACATGTAGGCGACAAGTGGAGCTTGACCGCGCAAGCCCGCCATCTTCAACTTGTTTCGTACTTCGTCAGTGTCAAAACTTGAGCGCAGGTTCAACTTGTCGACGATTTCTAGCATGAAAGTCTTGGGCGCCTGACGCAGACCACCACCCTCTTTCTTGCTCAATTCCGCAATGCGCGTCGCGCGCATCTTGTCGCGCTCGGTGGCCATGACGCGCATTCGATTTGGAAGCCGATCGCGTGACAGGCTCGGCATCAATAGTGTTAACGCTGTCGCGAAAACGGCTACTGCGACCAGAAGCGTCAAAATCACTTGCGGATTCGCGGCGGCTTCGATGAATTTTTCCATGACGGCTCAAGCGCTTTCGATCAGTTCTTTGGTTCACGCAATTGCAGTTGGACGCGTTTACATTGGTCAGAATTTGAAGTTGATCATTTTTCGCATGATCAAGACGCCACACATCATCCAGAATCCTGAAACAACAACCATGACGTTACCGCGCGTCTTCTTCCAGAGTAATGCGATATAGTCTGGGCTGGAGATGTACACGAGGATCACAACAATGAACGGTAGCGCTGCAAGCACAGCTGCCGAAGCTTTGGCTTCCGACGACAAAGCCTGCACTTTGGCTTGCATTGCTTTGCGGTCTCGCAAAACGCCGGAGAGATTACCGAGTGCTTCAGAGAGATTGCCACCAGCGCTTTGTTGTATTCCGATAACGATACCGAAAAAGCGAACTTCAGGCAGTGGAACGCGGTCCATGAGGCGAACAAAGCATTCCTGAAGTGGAACGCCTACGCGCTGTTGATCAACAATTTCTCGGAACTCGCCTGCTATCGGATCAGGGCTCTCGCGCGCAATTATGTTCAAGCATTCGTTGAGTGGTAGGCCAGACTTCACGCCGCGCACAATCACGTCGATGGAGTTCGCAAATTCGCGCAGGAATGCAGCTTGACGGCGGGCGACCATCTTTTTGACGATCCACCTTGGGAGTCCAAACGTGCCGACGATAAAGACCGCGCCCAGTACCGCGACATTTAGGCTCGGCGTTGCTAGAAACGTAATGATCGTGATGACAAAACCGCAACCGAAACTGGCAATCCAAAAGGCCTTTGGATCGATTTGTAGCCCGGCACGTTGCAATTGCTGGCGCAGCGATACCTTTTGCGACGCATTTTGTTTATCTTCGAGATCTTTAAGTGTGTCTGCCACTTGCCGCTTACGGTTGCTCGCGGCGTCTTGAACTTTAGTAACTGGTCCACGCTCGGGATCGGTGACGCGTGTCAATCGCTTTTCCTGACGCCGCTCACCCGTCAGGTAGGGCGCCGCAAGAACATATATGAAAACAGCGATCGAGACGGCGGCGAGCACCACCATCCCAATCAGCATCATCTGGTCCTGATCGAGATCCATTTGGATTAACTCCGCACCGGATTGCCATTGGCGTCATTTACTTCAGCGCTCGACAGAGCTTGAGCGAGGCGTTCTGTATCGCCATAGTATTCGGCACGCTCCCAGAAGCGCGGACGTGCAATGCCCGTCGACCGATGGCGACCTGTAAGTTTACCATTAGCGTCTTCGCCTGTGATTTCGTAGACGATGATATCCTGCAGCGTTACCACATCACCTTCCATGCCGATCACTTCGGTAATATGTGTAATTTTTCGACTGCCATCGCGAAGTCGCGATGCCTGGACGATGACGTCAATCGAACCGGTGATCATTTCGCGGATCGTTTTCGGCGGCAACGCGTAGCCACCCATCATGATCATCGATTCAAGGCGACTGATGGCTTCGCGTGGACTGTTTGAGTGGAGTGTACCCATCGATCCATCGTGGCCGGTATTCATGGCCTGGAGGAGATCGAAAGCCTCCGGGCCACGAACTTCGCCGACGATGATGCGTTCGGGGCGCATACGCAGACAGTTCTTGACGAGTTCACGCATTGTGATCTCGCCTTCGCCTTCTAAGTTCGGTGGCCGGGTTTCGAGTCGCACGACGTGCGGTTGCTGTAACTGCAATTCTGCAGAGTCTTCGCAGGTGATAATGCGCTCGTCGTGATCGACGCAACCGGTCATGCAGTTTAGAAGTGTTGTTTTTCCGGAACCGGTACCACCCGAAATCAAAACATTGCAGCGGACGCGGCCAATAATTTCGAGAATGGTCTTTGCGGCTGGCGACAGCGAGCCGAATTTGACCAGGTTGTCGAGCCGCAGACGATCCTTTTTGAACTTACGAATCGTTAAGCAAGGACCGTCGATAGCGAGAGGCGGAGCAATGACGTTGACACGCGATCCGTCCGGCAGGCGAGCATCGCATATCGGACTTGATTCATCCACGCGGCGTCCGACTTGACTCACGATTCGCTGACAAATGTTCATTAGTTGCAGGTTGTCAGCAAATCGTACTGATGTCTTCTGAACCTTACCACCAACTTCGATGAAGGTTGTTTCGGCACCATTGACCATGATGTCGGCAATATCGTCGCGTGCCAACAGTGGTTCGAGCGGTCCGTAGCCTAGCACATCGTTGCAAATGTCTTCGAGCAGCTCTTCCTGCTCGGCAATCGACATCACCACGCTCTTGAGCTGAATGATCTCGCTGACGATGTCGCGAATTTCCTCGCGCGCTGCGGCTGGCTCTAATTTGGCCAACTGTGTCAAGTCTATGGTGTCAATCAACGCATTGAAAACGGTCGTCTTGACGTCATAGTACTCTTCGGAGTGTCGACGCTCCGCCTGAACCTGCTCCGCACGGGCTGCCGCAGCCTTCGGCTCGGGTGCCGCCTGCGGAGCTTTGACGTCAGCAGGCTTCATCGGCACCGAGGCGGTCGGATTGACGGCGATACGTGGGGCCGTGCCGGTTGTTGTACGTTTGCCAAACATTCTCAATTACCTCAACGCTTGAGCTTAAGCTTCTGGAGCAATGGTGTTAGCCCGCCGACACTTTGTTTTACTGGCTTTGACGCCTTCATTTCGCGACGGTGGGCCAGCAACATCGCCATTTCTCGAAACTGAGCCGACGACTTAGCTTTGGTTGAGAATTCGGCAATCATCTGCCCGTTATTGGCTGCTTGGCCAAAGTTTTCGCTGTCGAATTCGATGACTTGGATGGGATCTATGCCGAGTGCTTGAGCAAATTCCTTGACTGCAATTTCCGGACGCTTTGGCATACCGACGGTGTTCAAGACGAGACGCGGTGGGGCATCATTGTTCCGAGCAGACTTGACCAAATCCATGATGTTTTTCGCATTGCGCAGGTTGGCGAGATCAGGCGCTGCTGTGATCACAACTTCGTCCGCCTGCAACAGTACGCGCTTGACCCATGGGGTCCAGACGTGCGGCAGATCGACAGCCACATACGGCACCTGCTGGCGGACAACATCGAGTACCACATCGCAGGCGTCGGGCGATATTTCGTAGTCTCGATCCAGTACGACAGGTGCTGCGAAGATCGACAAATGCTGCGAACATTTAGTTAACAAACGATCAAGCAGCACTTCGTCCAGCCGCTCTGGCGATTGCAATGCTTCGGCTATGCCTTGAACAGGGTCCTGATTGAAGTCCAGACCTGTTGTGCCAAAGGCAAGATCTAAATCAGCGACGACAACATTGGCCTTCAAGTGCTCCGACAACATCCAGGCCGTGTTGTGACATATGGTGGAGGAGCCTACGCCGCCTTTAGCGCCGATAAAGGCGATTACATTGCCTACAGGGGCGCTATTCGGATCGTTGTAGATGTTCGATAAAGCTTCCATGAGTTGCAGCGGTGAAACGGGTGCGACGAGATATTCGCTTACGCCGCGCTTCAACACTTCGCGATATAGAACCACGTCGTTGAGGTGACCGATGACGAGAACCCGTGTGCCCGCGTCACAGCATTCTGCCAATCTGTCGAGTTCGGCCACCAGTTCGTCACGTGGCAATGTCGACTCAATTATTATCAGATTTGGTGTGGGGTTTTCGCGATAGTGGGCGACGGCCGCTTCGGCACCACCCATGTGGATAGAAACGTGCGTCTTCGCCAAACGACGGTCCTCAGCTGCAACCTGTAGGACATCGGTCGTGGAGTTATCCTCGCAAAACGCCTGGATCGAGATGCGTGGAATTGGACGCGCGCGATCAAGTCGGGCAGCGCCCTCCTGCGGAGTGTCGACCGAGGCATCGGATTGGTGTTCGGAGATGCTTTCAGTGGCTGATGGGCGGGACATTACGATGCTTCCTTTAACGGGGACTTATTGCTTCACGGCGCGTTCTTCTTGAGTCCGAATTCGGCCGGTGGGCTGGTCTTTCACGTATTTGTCGTAGACAACGTCGCGGCGGTCTGCACTTGCCGGTGTCATGGTGCGTGGCCCCAATAGATCAGCGGGATTTGATGCCATGGCGGCGATATTCTTTTGATAAGCACAGCCGAAGTTATTGTAATTGAGATTGCGCGCAGTCACGCCCAGGTTGTCCGTCCATTTGCCGCATTCTGGGCCTTGAGCGGTAAAGCGGAGATAGGAGACCCGGATTGGCGGTTGAGCCTCGCCGTCGGAATGGTAAGGTTCGATTGAGACTGTGCTCTCAGAGATACCTTGATCGGCCAGGATTGGTCGCATATCAGCGACCGCATTCATGGCGGCGACTTCATTTGATGAACCGCTTGGGACGTTTATGACGAGCTTTGAATTGCCGCTGTCACTGGCATGGTAGCGCGACAGGAAATCGATCAACTGGGCTTTTTGAGCGGGCGTTAGTCCTGCGGCTCCGCGACCGACACGGAGCGACATTCGGCTCGGCTGTTGCGTCACCACGATGGGGTGGCGCTCGGCGGGCCGCAGTAATTCATTCCCGGCGTGGAACTCTTGACCTTGATCAAGGTGATCACAGCCTGCCAAGCTAAGGCTTGCTAGGGAAACAGTGAGAGCGGTTGTGACTGCCCGTACCGTTTTATGCGAGAGCGAGATTTTCATGGTTCTCTCCTTTGGTTCCGGGATTAATCAACGATGAAGCCGTAGTCGCCCTTCAAGCCACCGTCTGGCATGTGACGACTTTTGCCGTAGACGCGGTTGAGATGGCCGAGGAAGTTTGCTTTCAAGTCTGATGCTGGCGCGAGACCGTCGTCAGCTTTTGCCAATTTGCTTTCAGCAGTTGGGCGGACCAAGATTGGTGTGACAATGATCACAAGCTCGGTTTCTGACTGCTGATAGTCGCGGCTGCGGAAGAGTGCTCCTAGGATTGGAATATCTTTGGCACCTGGTAAGCCTTCGACGTTTTGACGTGTACTTTCAGAGATCAATCCTGCCATCACGATAGAGCCGCCTGAGGGCAATTCTACGGTCGACATTGCGGCACGCTTCTTCAGTGAAGGGATCTGGATACCAGATAACGTCAATGCGCCTTCGTTGGTGAGTTCGGACACCTGAGTGTCGATCTTCAAGCTAATACGACCTTCAGACAATACGACTGGAGTGAAAGCCACGCCGACGCCGAATTCCTTAAACTGAATGCCGATGGTGCCGTTGTCTGCTGATACCGGGACTGGATACTCGCCACCGGCCAAGAACTTGGCCGTTTCACCAGATACGGCGGTCAGGTTTGGCTCGGCTAAGGTACGGACGAGGCCGGTACGCTCAAGCGCTCGCATCGTTGCGCCAATGCAATTGCCACCTGCACTCCAGTGGGCCGACATGCCCGAGTTGGTTACGCCCGGGAGCGATATGTTGCAGGGGTTCCCGGCTGTGGCAATGTTTGATCCGGCTTGCCCAATTGAGCCCAAGGTACTGCTCGTAATCGGCATCGTATTATTGGTTTGGGGGAGAAGATTGAAGTTCCCGACTGATAAGTTGGCTGCGAAATTTACACCGAATTGCTTCAGGATAGAGCGCTGAACTTCTGCAACCTGCACTTTCAACATCACCTGATCTTCACCTTCTATGGTGAGTAGATTGATGACTTTCTTGTCGGACTTGCCATCGGAGCCGTTGTTAAACGTGCTGTTCCAGGTGGTGACGCCGCCGATCGTTGAAGAGCTGGACGACCAACCTGTCCCAGTCAAATTCTTGTTGGCAGAGGCAAACTGGGCCGCAATGTCGGCGGCTTTTGCTGCATCGCCTGGCGTACGCACCGAGCCCATCAAGACAATAGCGGTGCCTGCCAAATCAGTGCGAACATTTGAGCTTGGGATGAGGCGCTTCACTAGGTTATCAAGTGCGCTCAGATCGCTGCCGATAGCGATTTCGAGCGTCATCACTTGATTACCTTGAGCGTCAAAGAAAAACGCGTTGGTCGATCCTGCACCGCGAGCAACGAGGAAGACGCGGTCTGAGCTTTGAACAATCGCATCGACCTTTGTCGGGTCTGCAATCATGACGTCACGCAGCTCCATTGGGAACTGCACCATCATGGAGCGACCAACACCCAGCGTGATTTTTTTAGTCAGCGGGAACGTCGATTTTGCAGAAATATTTAATACCGACCCATCGGGCGATGGATCGACTTGCCGCGTCATTTGCGCCGATAAGGGCGCTGAAAAACAGATGGCAAGTGCCATCGACAAGGCGCACACCGCCCGCTTAGCAAAATTCTGCATATCGAAACCCTTTGAACTGCGCTCCAGAAATCGGAGACTTTGTTCTCAATTCACGCCGTAAGCGCGCGACTTGACACCATAACGCAGGATACGAACTGAATTTGAACGCTGAGAGTTAAGTCCATTGCCAGCGCTTGGACCGCTTCCTACACCGGCATCGGCTACACTTCTGAGGGCGAGACTGATTTCACCCATCGAATTGGCGAGGGCGAGCAATTCGGTTTGACGCGGCGTCAACTCAAGCGTTGCGGTGGCGCCATCGGCGCCCTTTTTGCCCTCTTTTGCTTCGATCAACTGACCGATCGCAAGCACCCGAACATTGCGGAACAAAGTATCAGCCACGAAGTCTTCGCCTCCTGCTTTGCCGCGACGACGTTGAATGAGAACAACGTCGACATGGTCGTTGGGGAGAATCAATTTACCGACCGCGGTCTCTTCCTTGATGCGCGTCGAGATAGCGCGCATGCCTGGCGGGAGGATGGCCGCTAGAACACCGCCTTCGCCGGGCTTTACAAGCTTGGTCGCCGTTATCGGTTCGTCTTTAAGGATCGGTGCGCGTGCGACCGATCCGATCAAAGCCTGCATTTGATCTTTGTTGCCGCCCTTGCCATTCTGGATGTAACCAGCCGAGACGGCACCCTGCGGCCATGTTTGCCAACGGAAACTCTCGCGATTGACGATTTGGCCGAGGCTAATTTCCGAGCGAGCCACAAGCACTTCGGTCGCATCTACCGTGCGATCAACTTCGACGGTCTTTGGCTTCGTGTTCACCATTGTCGACATGACTGCGACAGCCCCAACGCCGCACACTGCAGCAATTGCCAGTGTGATAATTTGCCCCTTCCGCATCGCGCCCACATTCCTTTTTGTTCGAAACAGACAAACCACTCGTTGTTGATTTGAATGTGCGCGAAAACTGTCAACGCGAAGTTAATGGCCGCATCAAAACTGGACGTTTCTGCACTGAACTGATGATGTTGATTGATGAAATGTAAATGGGCCGCCTTACAGCAGCCCAAGTCATCATTCGCGTTCATCTGTGGCGTAAATTATCCGAGAATGGCGCGATACCAGAAGCTTTCCTGGTAGACGACCAGTGCGGCGGCGGCGAGCGCAATACCGTAAGGTATGCCTCCTTTCGGGGCGTGCAGACGCTGTACCCACTCGAGGCCGATCCAGCTCGCCGGCAGCGGCATTTTGCGGAATGCCAAGAGTGCGATGGACAGTGCTCCTCCGAGAATTGCAGTCCAAATTGTGTAATCGATGAGATGTCCGAAGCCCAACCAGAGTGAAACGGCGGCTGCTAATTTGGCATCTCCACCACCTATAACCCCAAATGCGAATAGGCCGATTGTTATCGCAAGAACCATCAGGCCTGCGGCGACATGCAGACCGATGCCGGACATTGTAAGGGGAGAGAATGGAGCAAGGCAAAAGAAGCCTGCGACCAACAAAATCGAGACCTTGTTTGGGATCGTCATGGAGAAGAAGTCCATGGCAGCAGCAAATACAACCAATGCGGGGAAGACGAGGATAATTGCTAGCTCGTACACGGGTGTCACCTTTGCAGCGCTGACATTGGACCGCTAAAGCGGCATTCGAGGTCCGCTGAAGCGAGATTCGGTTGCAATTGTAGTAGGTGATCGTAAATGCGCTGTTAACGCCTCGATCTGTCGACTGAGTCGGTCAAAATCAAAAAACTGCCGTGTGGACCACAGCAGTCTTTTGCGATTTCAGGCGTTGGCCCAGGCCTAGAACGCGGCGCTAAAGCTGCGGCAGCAAAGTTATTTGATATTATTTTTCACGACATTGAAGGTGTTGGAGATGCCGTTTCCAACATTGGAAGCTGCCGTGATCAAAGCGATGGCGATCAAAGACGTGATCAGAGCATACTCGATGGCAGTGGCGCCCGACTCGTCATTCACAAATGCAGCAAAGATGGTTTTCATAGTCGACAGCTCCTTGATTGGTGCGATTGCTTTTCGGTGTCTATGGCAATCGTCATTTCAAGATGTGTGCCAGCCCTAGGGATGCCCAAAGTGGAGTTCGGTAAGTTCATTGCGCGCATCCCTTTGCTAAAATGGGACACCTTCACTGGATCATTATGACTTGCAAAGATTTTTTGCAGTTCAATGCAGAACAGGACCGCCAGCAAATGCTTCATTAAAACGCTACTCTAGTTCTGGAACAGTCCAAAATGCAAAAAACTGCCACGCTGAGCGCGGCAGTTTTTTGTGAATTTCTCTTTAGAGCGCTGACGCGTTATCCGCGAAACGCTAAAATCTTACTTGAGGTTAGCGGCGACGTTGTCGAACGATGTCGAGATTTTCGTGCCGAGTGCGCCCGCTGCGGTGATGATACCGATGGCGATCAGAGAAGCGATGAGCGCGTATTCAATAGCTGTTGCGCCCGATTCGTTGCTTGCGAAATTTTTGATGAAGGATTTCATATTTGATGTCTCCTGACTGGTGCTATGCATTCCGCTGGTGAAATTAAAATTCTCCTTCGCAGAACTTGCGGCAACAGTATGGGGCAATTGTTAAAATATTCTGAAACTAAATGTTGTGATATCAGCTGATGATTTTGCGGTAAAATTGTCTTTAATTCAGCAAAGCCTCACTGACTGGCCAAGCGATTGAGTGCGTGATTTCTTCAGATTGAATCACTTGCGACGCGCTCAGGCAATAAAAATGACCAACAGCGTTAGCTGTCGGCCATTGTTCAACGTAGCCATGTCTGACCACGATGGGTCGTTACTTGAGGTTAGCTGCAACGTTGTCGAACGACGTCGAAATTTTGGTTCCGAGCGCGCCTGCTGCAGTGATAATGCCGATGGCGATAAGCGAAGCAATGAGCGAGTACTCAATAGCCGTTGCGCCTGATTCATTGCCAACGAAATTCTTGATAAAGGTTTTCATATTTGGAGTCTCCCAACTCTGACACTGTTACGCTTTCGCGCATCCAGTTCGACCTTGGGCACCCGCCCGTTGGCTGAACTGCATTGAGATTTACAGTTGCGAACTTAAGGATTGGTAAAGATGGAAACGTGCCGACAGAGCATCTAATTGAAAACATGAAGTGCTACGAAACGTTGTTAGAAATTGGTTGCTATCAATACTTCCTCAACCATTTCTGTGCTGCAGCGGCTTTTACTTTTGTGGGTGTGATCCAAGGTGAGGCGCGCATTTGTACTTTTTTCATTCTTCGCGGGCAGAGTAACTTCAAGCCGTCTGTTGTCACGCGCTCAAGCAATAGCGCATTTTGTCAGGTGCCCGCCTTATGATCCCCTCTAAGACTATGAAGTCTGTTGTTCGCGGTGCGCAGTCGATTGCGATTGCAGCCTCTATTCTCATCGTCGGCACAACGCTCAGCGGCGTTGCAAATGCGGGCGATGATTTGATTGTCAAATATGACCAATCGCAACTTATCAGGTTGCCGCGACCTGCTGCAGAGATAATTATCGGCAACCCATCGATTGCCGACGTCGCCGTGCAAACGGGGAACCTGCTCGTGATCACTGGCAAGAGTTACGGCGTCACGAACATTATTGCCCTCGATGCCGAGCGGAATGTGATCCAAGATCAGCGGATTATGGTGCGTCGCGACGAAAAAAGCGTCGTACACCTTATGCGCGGTACGGCCCGGCAGACATTTGCTTGCGTGCCGCAGTGTAACCCGACCCTTACACTTGGCGACGACTTCACCCAGATGCAGATGACCAAGCAGGCAGCCGACCTTAAGATTCAGTTCTCTGAGAAGGCAGCTGACTCAGGTGGGCAGCAAAATCAGCAGTAAGCTTTGAAGTTGGTTCGATCTTTAGGGTCATGACGGGCAATATCTTGACCCGCCGTGGCCCTTTTTGTAGTCTGCTGGGATTGGTGGTGATTTGGCCGGCCGGCTTGCAGCCACGTTAAACAACTCGCTAAAGGGCCGCGCGCATCCGGCTAACGGCTGCCCCGGCTCTCAATCGGGGAAAAAGCTACGCCGGATTTTTTGTTTCTCCGCATGCCTCGGTGTGCGGTGCCAAGCGCGAGGCAGTACCCAGCCGTGACCGCCAACGACCCAACCGTAAAGCCATCTGATCAACCGTCAGGGCAGGAACGCGCGCTTCACACTCGCGAAGCGACCAATCCATCAAGCCAGATTGTGCGATTTCCAGAAGGCGCGCCTTTGACTTTGAGTAGCGGGCGGACTTTTGGACCGTTCGATGTCGCGTATCAGACCTACGGCGCGCTCAATGCGGCTAAAAGTAATGCGATCTTGCTGTGCCATGCTCTCACGGGTGACCAATACGCGGCCGGTGATAATCCTGTAACGAAGAAGCCGGGTTGGTGGACGACGCTGGTGGGCCCAGGAAAATCTATCGATACAGACAAATATTTCGTCATCTGCACCAACACTCTGGGAGGATGTCTGGGGTCTTCCGGGCCAGCGTCGATTAATCCGTCGACGGGGAAGGCTTACGGGTTGGATTTCCCTGTTATTACGATTGCTGACATGGTGGCGGCCCAAGCGCGCCTCATCGAACACCTCGGGATCGAGCAACTTTTTTCTGTCGTTGGTGGCTCGATGGGGGGTATGCAGGTTTTGGAGTGGGCCGCGCGTTTTGGCGATCGTGTCTTTTCAGCAATTCCGATTGCAACAGCGCCGCGGCACTCAGCGCAAAACATCGCTTTTCATGAAGTGGGCCGACAAGCTGTTATGGCTGATCCCGAATGGCGCGCAGGTCGCTACCTAGAAGAAGGGGCATTTCCCAAGAATGGCTTGGCTGTGGCCCGGATGGCTGCGCACATCACCTATTTGTCGGAAGAAGCGCTGCAAATAAAGTTTGGCCGCAACCTGCAAGCACGAACGCAGAAGACGTTTTCATTTGATGCCGATTTTCAGATCGAGAGTTATCTGCGCCACCAAGGTTCCACATTCGTCGATCGGTTCGACGCCAACAGCTATCTCTACATCACACGTGCAACGGACTATTTCGATATGGAAGCCGAGTTCGGCGGCAAGCTCGCCAATGCCTTTCAGGGCACGAAGACGCGATTCTGTGTTGTTTCATTCACTTCCGATTGGCTTTATCCGACGCGGGAGAGTCGCGACATCGTGCGGGCGCTTAATGCGGTTGCGGCTAATGTGAGTTTTGTCGAAATCGATAGTGACAAGGGTCATGACGCGTTTCTGCTTGAAGAAAAGGTTTTGTTCCGCACGGTCGAAGGGTTTCTATCGGCCGCTGCCGAAGCGCGGGGTCTGACTGTGGGAGGGCGATCATGAGCGGCGCCGTCATGACGCCACGCCAAGCATTGACGCGCGTGGATCACCTATTAATCTCTGATATGGTTCGACCGGGATCGCGGGTCCTCGATGTTGGGTGCGGCGATGGCGACCTGTTGGAACTACTCAGGGAGTTGCGTGGCGTTGATGGACGCGGCGTTGAGATTTCTCGCGATCGCGTTAATGCGTGTGTGGCGCGAGGACTTTCTGTTATTCAAGGCGATGCGGACCGGGATCTGGCAGCGTACCCGGATGCGGCGTTTGATTATGCAATCTTGTCGTTGACGATACAGGCGACGCGACAGCCAAGGATTGTACTGGAGAATTTACTCCGTATCGGGCGACACGCAATTGTCTCTTTCCCTAATTTTGGACATTGGCGCGTGAGGGGACAACTCATGTTTCATGGGCGGATGCCGCGCACCGACCATTTGCCAGAGGCTTGGTACGATAGTCCTGACGGGCATTTGTGCACGATCAAGGATTTCGCGGAACTGTGCGAGCAACTCAATGCGCGGGTGGAAAGCAAAGTGGCGTTTAATGCCAGCGGGCAGAAGCTTGGCACATGGTTGCCGTTGACGGCGCATAATCTGCTTGGCGAAAAGGCAGTGTTTCAATTGACGAAGCGCTAGTCGGTTTTTGGTTTAGTCGCGCGGATTTTTGAGATGCGTTCGGGCGAGGACCGGGAGACGACTCCATCGGCGGTGGCGAATTTTCCGACGCGGCGAGCGGAGACGCTGGTGGGGATGGGGGCCTGCAGTTCCTTGCGGGCTTCAACGATCAGTACACCAGCGAAACGGGGCCAAAAGCGCGAGCCCAAGCGTTCGAACACATGGGCCCAGCGCGCGACAATGGGTCGATTTACGGGAACTGCATGCAATGCGGTGGTCCAGTCGAGTGGCGAGAACATCGAATCTTGTAATAACTTCTGGAGTTGTGGACGGCTGTAGGGGTGGCCGTGACCGAAGGGGGTTGCGTCACGCCGACTCCAAACACCCATGCGGTTTGGTACCACGATCATCACACGCCCTTCAGGGGCGAGGATACGCCAGATCTCGCGCATGAGGGGGCGCGCATGCTCCGATACCTCCAACCCGTGGATCAATAGGATCTTGTCGATCGAGTTATCTGGCAACGGCAAGCTGTCTTCTTCGACCATAACCGTGTTCACCTGGGAGCCGCTTGGCCACACCACAGCCCCCTGACCGGCTGGCATGAATGCACCTAAACGCAGGACTTCGCCACGATAAGAGCCAATATACGGGGTGGCATAGCCAATGCCGATTAGGGTTTGCCCCGAGAGTTTGCGCCACTTTGTCCGGATGTGACGAGCAATCACGCGCCGCGCTACAGAACCAAGGGGGCTCCTGTAGAAAGCACGTAGATCGAGAACGTCGAGATGCATTTGGTTGATATCCTGCCCTAATTGGCTGACCAAATTATTTGTGGGCGATTGAATTCCAGAGATCGCTTGATAAGGTGCGGCGCGCTTGAGAAAAAGCAACCCCTGAGATGCTTGACTCCCCAGTCAATAGAACCGGATTCCCATGGCAACGCTACAGATACACCAATTCCCCTGCCTTTCGGACAACTATGGCGTGCTGATCCACGATGCCGAGCGCGGGGTGACGGCAGCCATTGATGCGCCGAATGCCGAGCAAGTGCGGGCGGCGCTCAAGGAAAAGGGGTGGAAACTCACCTACGTCCTGACAACACATCATCACGGCGACCACACGGATGGGAACTTGGAGCTTAAGGCGGAGACCGGGTGTGTGATCATCGGCCCTCGTGCCGAGGCAAACAAAATTCCTGGTATCGACACTGAAGTTGGGGAAGGCGACGCATTCCGGCTTGGATCATTCCAGGTGCATGTGCTTGACACGCCAGGGCACACGTTGGGGCATATCTCTTACTGGATACCGGCCGCGAGCGTTGCGTTTGTTGGCGATACGATTTTTGCCATGGGCTGTGGGCGAGTGATCGAAGGCACAATGGAGATGATGTGGGGGTCTCTGGCCAAACTTGCTAAATTACCACCAGCGACGCGGCTCTATTGTGGGCATGAATATACGATTTCGAATGCAAAGTTTGCACTCGCGATTGAACCAGGTAATGCGGCGCTGGTTAAGCGGGCCGACGAGGTCGCAAAGTTGCGGGCTGAGGACAAACCAACACTGCCGACGCGGTTGGACATAGAGCTTGAGACCAATCCATTTTTGCGCGTGACATCGGCTGAAATTCGGAAAAATCTGAAATTAGAGGCCGCGCAAGATTGGCAGGTTTTCGCTGAAGTTCGCGAGCGGAAAAACCGGGCCTAACGCGATGCTTCGAGCACCATGAATGCAGGATACTGTTTGATGATATCCAATCGACTTGACCCGCGCTCACGACTGTTCGTGGCTCTTGATATCCCAAGCATCGATAAGGCCAATCACTTGGTCCGTAGCCTTGGCGATAGCATCACGAGTTACAAAGTCGGATTGGAGTTGTTGTTTGGTGGTGGCATCACGTTTGCCCAAAGCCTGAAAGCAGCGGGCAAAGACGTGTTCCTTGATATGAAGCTCCTCGATATTCCCAATACCGTTGAGAAAGCGGTTGCTAATGTCGCTGGCCTTGGTTTGGACTACCTGACTGTCCATGGCGTTGACCGCAAGACGCTGGATGCAGCCGTACGCGGGCGAGGCCAGAGCGACCTGAAACTGTTGGCTGTAACTGTATTGACAAGTCTTGATGCCGCCGACCTTGCCCAACAAGGTGTGACGGGCGTGACACCAGCCGAGTTGGTTGTGCACCGAGCAAAGTTGGCCCAGGCAGCCGGATTCGATGGTGTGATCGCGTCGGGTGAAGAGGCATCTCTAGTCCGTGCTGCGGTCGGACCAGGCTTTTTAATTGTAACACCGGGGATACGGCTCAAAGCAGGGGCGGCGGGTGATCAGGCACGCGTGGTGACGCCCGGAGGGGCCATAACCGACGGCGCTTCGCATCTCGTCGTTGGTCGGCCAATCACCGAGGCAGCCGATCCTGCTGATGTTGCGCGATATATCGCGACAGAAATTGAAAATGCGACACGTAAGATCGCTTTGAGAGCTCCGTAGGGGCAGAATTACCGACGACCTCTGTCAATTCCGCGAGCACCATGAGCCTTTACAAGTCTTTCTTTACCGTTGGCGGATTGACGCTGGTCAGTCGCATATTGGGCTTTGCTCGGGATGTCGCGTTTGCGGCTTTGTTGGGTGCCGGGCCTATTGCGGAAGCCTTTGTCGTCGCGTTCCGGTTCCCCAATTTATTTCGTCGTTGGTTTGGCGAAGGTGCATTCAATGCTGCATTTGTGCCCTTGTTTGCGAAACGGCTCGAAGGCGAAGGCAAGGATTCCGCAAGGGTTTTCGCTGAAGATGCAATGGCTGGGTTGGCGTTTTTACTGATCGTAATTTCTGCCGTCGCTATGATTGCGATGCCATGGCTGATGTACGGCTTGGCGCCGGGCTTTGCCGATATACCTGAAAAATTCGATCTTGCCGTCAGCATGAGCCGGATTGCGTTTCCATACTTGCTTTGTATGTCGGTCGTAGCGTTGATGTCGGGCGTGCTCAACTCGCTCGGACGGTTTGCCGAAAGCTCGTCGATCTCGATTGTGCTCAACCTCACACTGATGGCGGCAATGGGTGTGGCGTGGCTGCTTGGCTACGGCAATGATCCACGCACCGGGCTGGTGCTAGCATGGGGCGTGTTTGCCGCTGGAGTGCTGCAATTGGTGCTTTTACTCGTTGGTTTGCGGCGAGCGCAATTTGTATTGCGGCTCAGGCGCCCCAGGATGACCGACGGCGTGCGGCAACTGGTGAAACTCGGCGTGCCTGGAATTGTCGCGGGCGGGGTGACACAAATTAACATTGTCATAGGTGGCATGATCGCCTCGTTGCAGGCAGGGGCTGTGTCGCATCTTTTTTATGCAGACCGACTCTACGAGCTGCCGTTGGCCATTGTTGGAATTGCGATCGGCGTTGTGCTGTTGCCGAATATTTCGCGCTACTTGCGGGCGGGGAACGACGCGGGAGCACAGGACGCGCAAAATCGCAGCCTTGAGTTTGCACTCCTTTTGACGGTGCCGGCTGCCGTCGCGCTTTCAACCATTCCAACCGAAATTGTTTCGGCGCTCTATGAGCGCGGAGCATTTGGGGCGAAGGACACGGCCTCGGTGGCCGCGGCATTGATCTTTTTCGCCATCGGTCTACCGGCGTTTGTGATGATTAAGGTGTTTTCGCCAGCTTACTTTGCGCGCGAGGATACCAAGACGCCGATGAGGTATGCGGCCATTAGCTTAACCCTAAATACGCTTGGGTCGATTGGCCTATTCTTCTTGTTCCGGTCTTGGGGCTGGATGCCGCATGTCGGTATTGCAGTGGCGACGGCCATTGGCGGGTGGCTTAATGCATTGATGTTGTGGTGGACGTTAAGGGCGCGTGGGCATTTTGTTGCAGATGCCCGGATCAAGCGCTGCTTACCGATGATCCTGCTATCGAGCGCCGTGATGGGGGGGGCGCTCTGGTTTGCTGCGCCATTTGTGCGTCCGTGGCTGGCTGTTGGGCAACCGGCTTTGTTGCGCGTTGGAGCGGTGCTTGCGTTGTCCGGATTTGGAGGCCTGGTATATTTTGCCTCAGCGTTTGCCACCGGGGCGCTGCAACTGCGGCAAATCAAGAGCGCTTTGAGACGTTAACGGCGACGGACTTTTGGCGTTAAACCTTGCGCCACTCGATATGGAGCGCCATAACGACCGCGCTTATAGAACACAGGATATGACACATGGCCTTCAAACCGCGCGTCTTTTCGGGTATGCAGCCGACTGGAAATCTGCATCTCGGCAACTATCTCGGCGCGTTGGTCCGCTGGGTTGAAATGGAGAAGACGCACGAATGCATCTATTGCATCGTCGATATGCATGCAATCACGGCGGCGTGGCAGGATCCGAAGGAGTTGCAGACGGCGATCCGTGACGTGACCGCTGCCTATATCGCTGCCGGTCTCGATCCGAGAAAGAGCATTTTGTTCAATCAGAGCCAGGTGTCTGCACACGCTGAACTGGCGTGGATTTTCAATTGCACGGCGCGACTTGGATGGCTGAACCGCATGACACAATTCAAGGAAAAGGCAGGCAAGGACCGCGAAAACGCTTCGATTGGTCTATACGGATACCCGGTATTGATGGCTGCGGATATTCTGGTGTATCGCGGAACACATGTACCGGTCGGTGAGGATCAGAAACAGCATCTCGAATTGACGCGTGATATTGCGCAGAAGTTCAATAGCGACTACCGCAAGGAAATTGCTGAAGCTGGTTATACTGACGGCGAGTTCTTCCCACTGGCAGAGCCTGTGATTATGGGGACTGCAACGCGGGTCATGAGCCTGCGTGATGGTACGAAGAAGATGTCGAAATCTGATGCGTCGGATCTCAGTCGAATAAACATGACAGACGATGCGGACACGATTGCTCGCAAAATCCAGAAGGCTAAAACTGATGCCGAGGGGCTGCCGTCGGAAGAAGCCGGTCTCGCGAGCAGGCCTGAGGCGGATAATCTGGTCGGTATTTATGCAGCACTCAAGGATACGACAAAACTTGAAGTATTGCGTGAGTTTGGTGGATCGCAATTCTCGACGTTTAAGAAGGCCTTGGCGGACGTTGCTGTGACGCGCTTGACGCCGGTCAATGCCGAGATGCGCCGCTTAGTGTCTGATCCGGCGGAGATCGACCGCATACTCAAAGATGGCTCGGAGCGGGCCCGGGCGATTGCCGAGCCGATTTTGGCTGAGACGAAACGCTTGGTTGGTTTCATCGGCTGAACTCGACTGCTAGTGTAAGCGGTGCGACCACGGCGTGGGTGCTTGTGTGGAACTGCCGGGACATGTCAGGATATCGTTATGAAAGATCGTCGATCCTTCGAATCTGGCCATCACCGCAAGTTTCTCGTCATCGTCGACGATAGCAAAGAGGTGGAAAGTGCCCTTTATTTTGCCGCCAGCCGCTGCCAGCGGTCGGGGGGGCATATTCTACTGCTGTACGTGATCGAACCCGACAATCAGTTCTGGGGCGGTGTGCGTGCGGTGCAAATCGAAGAGGAAACCAACAAAGCAAAAGCGTTGTTTCGGATGTTTCGGAGAAAGTTGACGCTTGAGGGATTTGACGATGTCGTCGTGGAGGAAGTCATCCGCGAGGGTAAAAAGGTCGATGGCATTCGAGCGCAGATCGATGAAGACGAGGATATCGCCGTGATGGCGCTTGGGGCATCAACGGACGCCAAGGGGCCGGGGCCACTGATAACGGCGTTAGTAGCGGGAGCGACTGCAGGCAAGTTTCCCATACCAATCACCATTGTGCCTGGAGATCTCGGGATTGCGCAGATCAAATCTCTGGCGTGACACGTTGCTGTGGTAAACACCTGTATTTACTTGCGCTTTGACCTTGATCTATGACTGATGTAGAATAATTCTAAATTCTTATTGTAAAGTCAGCGATCGTTACGGTGTTGGCTTTGCTTACGTTGGTAGGAACCATTGTCATGTTCATTCAAACTGAAGCTACGCCGAACCCGGCGACGTTGAAGTTCATCCCGGGCAAGGCAGTCTTGGGTGAGGGGACGGCCGACTATCGAAGCCTGGATGAGGCGGCTCCGTCGCCGTTGGCGCAGCGACTGTTTGAAGTCGATGGCGTGCGTGGGGTGTTTCTTGGCAGCGATTTTATCTCGGTGACCAAGGGCACGGCGGAATGGCAACATATTAAGCCTGCCATTCTAGGCGCTATCATGGAACATTATCTGTCAGGGCAGCCGATTATGGGTGCCGGTGGCGCTGAGGTGGCTGAAGCCGGGCACTATGATCCGAAGGACGAGGAAACCGTCGCAACAATCAAGGAATTGCTGGAAACGCGGGTGCGGCCGGCGGTTGCGCATGATGGCGGCGACATCATTTTTCATGGATTCCGCGAAGGCGTGGTCTCGTTGCATATGCGGGGTGCGTGCGCGGGTTGCCCAAGTTCTACCGCAACGCTGCGCGGTGGGATTGAGAACTTGCTCAAGCATTTCTGCCCGGAAGTACGCGAAGTTGTTGCCGTCTAAGGCTCTGTAAATGTTTATGGTTTGGCATTTTTTTGAACAACCCGCCCGTCACGGCGGGTTTTCTTTTTAGGAATGCACGATTTGGGTCTACGCGCAAAAATGGGATCGCGGCAATTCAGCTTCACACCAATGATGAAGCCATTTAAAGCGTGGCATTGAGCCCCTTGAGGCGCGCGTTGGGTTGATCATGACCATACTGGCCTTCGATACTTGTTTTGGTGCCGTGTCGGTGGCCGTCTGCTTGCCCGGCATTGTCGGCACTACCCCGCTCATTGTTGAAGCGTTTGAGCCTATGGCCAAGGGGCATGCCGAGCGATTACTGCCGATGATTGCTGGCACTCTGGCTGAGGCCGACATTGGTTACGTTGATGTGACGCGGCTGGCGGTAACGCTGGGACCTGGTGGATTTACAGGATTGCGTGCGGGCATTGCGGCTGTTCGCGGGCTAGCGCTAGCGACGGGGTTGCCTGTCGTGGGGATGTCGAGCTTGGCGGTGATGGCACGCGGGGCCGTTCGAGAGCTGGGCCACTTGGGAACAACACAATCGTTGGCTGTGATTGTCGATGCTCGGCGTGACGAGGTCTATCTTCAGTTATTCACCGCTGACGGTCAAACCGAGTTAGGCGCGGCACAACTTGCAACTCTAGAGCAAGCGGTTAACCTACTTCCGGCGGGAGACGTGGTCGCGGTTGGCTCTGGGGCGGCGTTTGTTGTGGCTATGGCTGGACGCAATGATGTCGTGGTCGAGCTCAGCAATTTATTGCCGCGTGCGTCTGATTTAGTGGCCGTGGCTGCGCAGTTGCAGCCACTGATGCAGGTGACTCCAAACTATCTTCGTGCGGCCGACGCGAAGGTGCAAACTGCCAATGTGCTGCCGAGGATGGCGTGATGAAGAATACACCTCCGCCGAATACAGCTGACAACAAGAGCGATCCTCCGAAAAATGATGCTGGCCGCGTTAGCATGTTATGGGCGACTATTGAGCACGCGGAAGAGCTTGCCAATTGTCATAAATCGCTTTTTGATCCGCCATGGGATCAAGCCAGTTTTGAGCAATTTCTCGCGCATCCGGGCTCGACGGCGCTGATTGCACGAACGGGAAATCCGCAGGAAACAGTTGGATTTATTGTTGGCCAGTTGGCGGCGGATGAAGCCGAAATCTTGACCTTCGGTGTACGTAAAGACTGGCAACGCCTTGGCCTTGGGCGGCGTCTTGTCGAGGGACTCAAACGAGCGGCGCAACGAGGAGAAGCGAAAAAGCTCTTCCTCGAAGTGGCGGACGATAATATGCCGGCCCTCGTGCTTTATAGTCGCCTTGGGTTCAAGGACGTCGGGCGACGGCAAGCGTACTACAAACGAGCGGATGGAAAGACGGCTGACGCGCTTGTACTGTCGCTCACGCTGTAATTTATCTGATGTCATTCAATTGCCGGAATACAATGGACGACCATCGAACATCGATGAAAGCGCGGACTCCGAGTTCGCTCGAGACACTCTGCGCGCAGCACGGCTTGCGAATGACGGGGCAAAGGCGCGTGATTGCGCAGGTGTTATCGGACGCAGTTGACCATCCTGACGTCGAAGAGGTTTTTCGACGCGCGAATGCTGTGGACCGACGGATCTCGCTTTCGACCGTTTATCGGACCCTCAATTTGCTTGCGAGCCGTGGTATTTTGGAACGACACGATTTTGGAGCGGGGCGGGCGCACTATGAAGATGCGCGACGCGGGCATCATGATCATTTAATCAATCTCGAGACGGGGCAAGTTATCGAGTTCGAAAATAGTGAGATCGAGAAGCTGCAAGAGCGGATCGCACGCGAGCTTGGCTTCAGACTCATAGGTCACCGGCTTGAACTTTTTGGCGTGCCGCTTGTACCGGTTGCGCCAAAAGGCGTCGGAGGTACTCGCAAATAGAGGGGCTTGAACCACCTCGAATTGCGCACAGGGCGCGCATTTGTCGCCCGCGAATATAAGTCAAATTTCTGTCGCGCCCATTGTTGGTGGCTGGACGAGTAACGCCCGGCGCGCTACAGATGACTCCGATGCTGCACTGCAGCACGAATGTTTACTATTGGTTGACTGGAGGTTGAGGGATCGGCTCTCAACCAAATTGTCAGCGGTGGATCGTAACCTATTGCGAAGGGATCGCGGCCACAATGCCGGGTTTCACGCAGCTGGGTATGAGCGGGAGCCAAGACGTATGTCGATAGGTCACGCGCCGACGAAGAAGGTCTTCCTTAAGACCTATGGTTGCCAGATGAACGTCTACGACAGCGAACGCATGAGCGAAGCGTTGGCGGTGGATGGCTACGCGTCGACCGAGACTATGGAAGACGCTGACCTCATCATCCTCAACACCTGTCATATCCGCGAGCGCGCCGCCGACAAAGTTTACTCCGAACTTGGACGCATTCGCGACATCAAGGACGAGCGTGCGGCACTCGGCAAGACGACCACGGTGACCATTGCTGGCTGCGTAGCGCAGGCTGAAGGCGAGGAAATGACGCGGCGCGCGCCAGCCGTCGATCTCGTTATTGGTCCACAAAGCTATCACCATTTGCCGAAGCTGATTGCGCGCAATCACGCAGACGGCAAGTCAATCGTGGAAACTCAATTCCCGGACGATGACAAGTTCAAGGAACTGCCGGAGCGTCGACGCACATTGGCGACAGCTGCGTTCCTGACTGTGCAGGAAGGCTGCGATAAATTCTGCACGTTCTGTGTCGTGCCTTACACACGCGGCGCGGAATACTCACGACCGGTCGCACAAATTCTCTCTGAAGCCCGCAAGCTCGTCAGTCACGGGGTACGGGAGATCACGCTACTTGGTCAGAACGTCAACGGTTATCATGGCGTTGATACTCACGGCAAAGACATGACGTTGGGTGGGCTTGTGCGCGAGCTTGCGACTATAGATGGACTTGAGCGCATTCGTTATATGACAAGTCATCCGCGCGACATGGGGGATGACCTGATCGCGGCGCATCGCGACATCGATAAATTGATGCCGTTCTTGCACTTACCGTTCCAAGCCGGGTCAGATCGTATTTTGGCGGCGATGAACCGGAAGCATACGGCGGCTGAGTTCGTGTCGCTGGTTGATCGTGTGAGACTGGCGCGACCGGACATTGCATTGTCGACTGACATTATTGTTGGATTCCCCGGTGAGACAGAGGGTGAATTCCAAGCGACGCTAGAGATCGTGAAAACTGTGCATTTTGCTTCGGCTTACTCGTTCAAATTTAGTGCTCGCCCTGGCACGCCGGCTGCGAGCATGGACGGGCAGCTGTCGGAAGATGTGAAGGATGACCGGCTCAAGCGATTGCAGGATCTGTTGATGCAGCAGCAGCGGACTTTCAACGCGGCGTGCGTGGGCAAAACGTTCCCCGTTTTGTTCGAAAAAGCGGGTCGATACGCGGGGCAGCTTATCGGGCGTTCGCCGTACCTACAGTCAGTGCACGCCGACGCGGACATGTCAGCCATCGGCAAAATCTTGCCGGTCGAAATAGCGTCGGTCGGGCCGAATAGCTTGGCGGGCGTGGTGAAGTCGCTTTAGGCGCCGACACGACTCCCAGTGCCGCAACAATTCACCTATGCTAGGATTGCTTTTTCCAAGGCCTGGACGGCGAGATCAATATCTTGACGCGAGATGTCGAGGTGGGTCACTGCGCGCATCCGTGTTGGCCCCATGGCACCTATGCGCACTGAATACCCAAGCAACGCGTCAGATATAGTCTTGGCTGATTTTCCTGTCTTAGTTACGTCGAGGAACACTAGATTGGTTTCGACTTGCGAGAACGTGAGACTAACGCCTTTGATGTTGGCTGCAAGTTCGGCGAAACGCTTGGCATGGGCGTGATCGTTCGCAAGGCTCTCCCAGTGATGATCGATCCCGTAGATGCCGGCGGCGGCTAGAATACCTGACTGCCGCAATGCACCACCTAAGCGATGCTTCCAGCGCCAAGCCTCCGAAATGAAGTCTTTGGAACCCGCAAGCACACCACCGACGGGGCAGCCCAAACCTTTGGATAGATCGAGCCACACACTGTCGCAAGACGCGCACATTGTTTCGGCTATTACGCCTGAGGCAACGACTGCGTTTGGTAAGCGCGCGCCGTCCATATGCAGGATTAAACCGTTGGCCTTCGCCGCTTTGGCGACATCGGTGATTTCGGCCATGCTCCAGATGGCGCCACCGCCTAAGTTCATGGTTTGCTCAATGGCGACGACACGCGAGCGCGGATGATGGCGGAGCGCAGGATCGCGGAATGCGGTGTTGACGGCAATACCAGTGAAGATACCTCGAGTATGCTCAATGGGGCGCACTTGCGCGCCGGCGATGGCGGCTCCACCGGCTCCTTCAAACGTAAAGATGTGGCTGATGTCGGGGGCGATTATCTCATCGCCTGAGCGGCAATGGACGGCCAATGCGATCTGATTGCACATTGTGCCCGAGGGCAAAAAGACGGCCGCCTCTTTGCCGAGGAGTGCCGCGACACGTTCCTCAAGCGCACGGGTCGTTGGGTCTTCGCCCTTCTGCTCGTCGCCAACTTCGGCTTCGGCCATAGCCTTCCGCATGCCAGCAGTTGGCTTGGTCATGGTGTCGGAGAAAAGGTCGATCAAGCGGTTGGTCATGTTCAGTTTTAGCCGTTGCTCGTTGATGGCGCATCAGAATTGCAAGACCGGATCATCGACCCTGGTTGTATTGCTGTGCCTTGTTATGTCCTATAGCACAAGGATGGCATTGTAAGTAATGCGAGGTCGGCGGTGCAACTCTCCGTTCGATTCGGGCCGTACTTTTACCGGAGAAAAGACCATGCAGCTTAGCAAAGAACTTTCGGCAATCGTCACAGGTGGCGCGTCCGGACTTGGCGGAGCTACGGCGAAGGCTTTGGCGAGCCACGGTGTGAAAGTCTCTATTTTCGATCTCAACGAAGCGGTTGGTGCCAAGCACGCGAGCGATATTGGCGCGAAGTATTACAAATGCGACGTCACGAACGAGGCCAGCGTTGACGCCGCGTTTGCTGCATCGCGTAAAGATAATGGCGTCGAACGAATTTTGATCAATTGTGCGGGCATTGGAATTGCAAAACGCATAACGCGGAAAAATAAAGATACGGGAGTGATTGAGCCGCATGATTTGGCGAGCTTTACAAAGACGATCCAGGTCAATCTGATCGGGACGTTCATGATGATTGCAAAAGCGGCGGCTGGGATGCAGACGCTGACACCATTAAATGCTGACGGCGAACGCGGCGTTATAATCAATACTGCATCGGTGGCGGCAACGGACGGGCAGATCGGGCAAGTGGCGTATTCAGCGTCGAAAGGGGGTGTGCTGGGGATGACATTGCCGATCGCGCGAGATCTGGCGCAATCCGGAATTCGTGTGTGCACCATCATGCCGGGGCTGTTTTTGACGCCGATGTTCGACACCTTGCCAGATGAGGCTAAGCAGTCATTGGCTGCGTCTGTGCCATTCCCATCGCGCCTTGGGCACCCGAGCGAATATGCGTCGCTGGCCTGCCATATCTGCGAGAACGGAATGCTGAATGGTGAGGCCATCCGGCTTGATGGTGCGATCCGCATGGCACCGAGATAACGTCAGGCGTAAATTGTGCCGTTTACCTACTATCGCGATGACTACGGGGCACTATTGCAGTGCGGCAAATTTCGGGTTGGCAATGAGGCATTGGCGCAGTAAGAGATGCGCTATCAATCTATTGTGGCTGCGTCTTGAGATTGTTTCTTTGATTGGTTGAGCAGCAGTTTGCTATCCAAATTTGGTTCTGCGTCATGTCCGATTTTTCCCCGACTCGGTCGTATTGCCCGTCTCGTTTGAGCGTTTGGGTGGCTGTTGTTGTTGGCTTGGGCATCATCGCACTCGGCGTCGGCGGGTGGGCCGCAATCAACGGACCTACGCGCGCAGCGACTGTAGCTAGTGGCCAAATTCAAATTGCTGCCGTTGACGGTCGACATCACAATGCATTGGCTGTGGCGATTGGGTTTGGAGACGCACTTGTTGCGATGCCGGACGCACTTTCGATTGAGACGCACGCTTCGACGGAAGAGACCAATTCGGAGTGGGCGGAGCGACTTAGCGACACCAAGTTCTGGTCCAATATCCAGCGGCAGAAAGGTTCAGGAACTGGTGGATGGGGCAAGGCATCTGGGCTCACTAGAGATGCACCGAGATCGATTCCGATGCCGACCCGCGTGTCGCCCGCATTGAGCAAATCTGGGCGCGGCAACAATGGCGATGACGACGATGATAGCAGGTCGAGCAAGAGCAGCGGGACCTATCGCACGATGTGCGTGCGGCTGTGTGATGGGTTTTATTGGCCGATTAGCTTTTCCACGACACAGGACAAGTTTGACCGTGATTCGCAAGCTTGCGAGTCAAGCTGTGGTGGCCCTAAGAACGCTCGATTGTTCAGCTACCCAAATCCAGGAGGCTCAACCGATGACCTCGAGGACACGAATGGGACTGCTTATAAGAAATTGCCGAAGGCATTTTCGTTTCGTGTGAGCGTTGATCCGAGCTGCAAGTGCCGAGCGCATCCATGGGAAGACGCTGCGCGCGATCAACACAAGCTCTATGCTTTGGAAAGTGGCGCGGTCAAAAAATCACCCGCTGCCAAAGCTGAGATTGATGAGCTACGCAAGAAAATTGCTTCCCAAGCGTCTCTGATCACCCCGACAGATGCGCCTGCTGCGCGAGGCAAGCAATCACAGCGCCATGCTGGCGAGGAACGTAGGTCGGATGCCAGCGTCAACGTAATCGCGATTGATCCTGAGCGCCGCATGAGCCAGATCCCTGTGCATATTGCGAGCAGGATTCCGATGGACGTGCCTGCTCAACGCCAATCGCGGCCAGATGTACAGATTGCCCTACGCGACAGGCGTGATCAGACTGTTGGACCTAGCGCGGACCGAGTTCAGAAGCCTGCGATTGTTCGGCTACATCGAGGATTGCGCACACCTGTCGAAGTGCAGGTTGAATATGGGTCCGGACCCATTCGCAGGGCAAACGTCTCGGATTCGACTGACGATAGGGTAACGATCATCCGACGTTAAGACAATGTTTACATATGATGTCGGCTCTGTTCAGCCAATCTTTGTGAATTTGACCTAGGACTATGACAACGGCGCTAATTGCCGCTCAGTTGTTGGCGTTTCCGGGTCGCTTACTTTTCATGCTTGGTCGATCATACATAGCCGTGGCCTTAGCTGCGGCCTACAGCCTTGCGATGCCACTGGATCGGGCAAACGCACAAGGATTTTTCGAACAGCTGTTTGGTAACAGCACACCGCCGGCGCCGGTTCGCTTTGTTCCACTTGGGCAAGCACGTGGATCGTCTCAAGCGCCGCGGGCGGGCGATACAGACAGCGGCGATGATCGTATCGAAAAGTCGGGCGGTACGTATCGGACGGTTTGTGTTCGGACGTGTGACGGGTCGTTTTTCCCAATCAGCTTTGCAACAACGCGTAAGAATTTTCCGGTTGACCAGGCAAAATGCACGGCAAGCTGCAGTGACGCACGACTTTTTGCGTACCGCAACTCTGCTAGCGGAATAGAAGACGCAAGTGATATGACGGGTCGAGCGTACACAGCATTGCCGATGGCATTTGTTTTCAAGAAAAAAGTGGTTGAAGGTTGTACGTGCCGACCGCCACCATGGTCGGAAGCGGAACTGCAGCGCCACAAAGCGTATGCCGATGCAGGCGAGGCTAAACACGTGGCCGCAACCCTAACAACCGATACGAAAAAAAGGGGCACTCAAGGCTTGGCAGCGATTGTCCAACCGTCGAACCAGAGTGCTGAGCAGAAGATTGTGACATCGGATGCCACGCCACCGGACGCGATCGCAAGCAAGGCGCCACCAACGCCGACCTCAGCTACA
>JABFRJ010000308.1 GCA_013141255.1 Hyphomicrobiaceae bacterium | reverse complement strand
GTATTAGCCCGCGCTGGCAATCGCACGCGCGAGTTGTCCGACCCCACCGCTCATGCAGAAATGTTGGTCATCCGATCAGCCGCCGCCGCAATCAAATCCGAGCGCCTCACCGACTGCGACCTCTACGTCACCCTCGAACCCTGCCCGATGTGCGCCGCCGCCATCTCGTTCGCCCGCATTCGGCGCCTCTACTACGGTGCGTCAGACCCCAAGAGTGGCGGCGTTGAGCACGGCCCTCGCGTCTTCAGCCACGTGACGTGCCACCACGCCCCGGAGCTTTACGGCGGCCTCGCCGAGACGGAGTCGTCTGAGCTTTTGAGGTCTTTTTTTTCGTCCCGCCGCCAGTTTTAATTTTGCGAGTCGCAGGCGCCTTTTTAGTGTCGATCTTGGACGCTCGGGGAGCCTTTGCCGTTGACGCTGCAATGATTGGCAATGCACGACCATTCAACTTCCGGGGTGTCCCGTCCATATTCAAAAACGCGTCCGCTGGCTGCATCGGCAAAATGCTGTGCTGTACAAACAGTTTTTCCAGAGCATCGAAATCGCGAATAACCGTCCGGTAAATCCATCGATAGCCGTAGTTGGTCTCGGCCAATGCCGCAGCGCGCTCCCAGCCGATAAGCTCGCTCACCGCTTTCAATTCAAGCCAGCAAACGACCAAATGAATATACGTCTGTTCGTAGTTGCGCGCACCCTCCGGTAGTCGCGTCGGCGCCTTCGGATAGCGTCGCACCAACTCATCAAAGAACGGTGTCACCGGATCATAATCTGGCCCGCCAAGCCGCCACAGATACCAATGCATCTGCTCATGCAGATATGTCGCGAGTAGATGGTCCTCAGTTTCCGCAAAGCGCGTGCCGAGCGTCAGGATGGGATGCGAATACGTTTTCCCCGCCGGTACAATGATGACGTGCCGCGTGTACTCAAAGCGCGCAAGGTCGTGCCGTTGCCTGAGCGACATTAGCCACTCCCGCACACGCGCCGCCGCACGCTCCGCCTCGTCAAGATCGATATCGATACGGAAATCGCTTTCCGCACGCGACAGCGACTTGACTGAGCGCCCTCTGAGCTCAGCATCCGCCATTCAACTTCCTCTGTTGTTGGCGCAACCTGTGCGTCAACACACGCGTCGAGGAAAGAGGAATATTTTACCGCTGTGGATAACCAATCGATCGCGCCCGACCGGCGGCATCAGAAAAAAGGTTATCCACAGATACATCTGAATAATTCAAGTGCAGCAAGCCTTACGCATCAACACGCTAACTGCATGCACAAAAATAATCGCGCGTTCAGAGCGATATCGTGGCCTCTGACTATGTAATCTTTCGCGGCAAATCTTTTGCCCCATCGGCAATCAAAATTGTTTCGCTACCAAGCACGCGGTCCAACTGTCGCTTCAGTTGATCTTTCACCGGTTCCGCCGCCTTAATCACATCGCGCCATCGATGAAAATCCACCAACGAAAACGCGCCTACCGCACATTCAATTAAAATATCCGGCTGCGCGCTCTTCAGTTTTTCCCGCACAATGGAGCGCTGCAAAATCTGCGACGATGCCGACATCACCTCTAGCGACGATGGCGGCACCATCTTGCCATTCTGGTCTTCCGGCACGCCCCCAGACACATCGATCGCCACCGAAATATCACACTCAGGCGCCACTACATCGAACGGCAGTGGATTGACAAATCCGCCATCGACCATCGCTCGCCCATCGATCTGCAAAGGCGCAAACAACACCGGCAACGTCATACTCGCCGCCACCGCACGCTTCAGGTCGCCCCGCGACAACACCACTTGGCTTTGAGCATAGAAATCGCAACACACGACCCTGAGTGGAATTTTCAAACCCTCAAATGTCTTCGGCATCGCGCTAGGTAACAAAGCCTCCAAAAGCGCAACCGGGTCCAAAAATGCTGGTCGGATCGGCAAAAATTTGAGCAACCAACTCACCGGGTCGGCCCGCGCCGACAATACCTGCCGCACCAAGTCAAACCGTTGGCTCAACGCCTCCTCTGTATGCGCTCGGATTTCCGTCCCCGACAGCCCCGCCGCATACGCCGCGCCATAGATAGCCCCAATGGACGTCCCCGCAATCACGTCCGGCTTTATGCCCATCTCGTCAAATGCTTCCAACGCCACCACATGCGCCAGCCCTCGCGCTCCGCCGCCCCCAAGCGCCAGCCCAATCCGTGGCCGCTTGGCTGGAAGCGCTACCATTTCTTTGTGTCGCGCTAGCAACGCCGTCGTCTCCGATTTCGTCGCATCACCCTTGCTTGGACGTCTAAGTCGCATCACCAAGTCCTAACTGTGAATGCTGTCTCACATATCTAGGGCGCCTGACGCCTACAGAAAAGGGCGCGTCATGTGCCGTGCCTAAAGCCCCGGAATAGGTCGCGGGCCACTTTCACACTTGCTTATCCTCCCGCGTCAGCGCCCGCCAACCAATATCCCGCCGACAAAACCCACCCGGCCAATCAATTTTATCAACCGCCGCATACGCCCGAGCTTGCGCCTCTTTCACCGTTTGTCCGCGTGCCGTCACATTGAGCACCCTTCCGCCATTGGCCAACACGCGATCACCATCGCGTACCGTTCCGGCATGAAATACGTGCACGCCCTCAACGGTCGCAGCAGCTTCAAGCCCTTTGATCTCCGTGCCTTTCTGCGGCGTTCCCGGATACCCATTCGCCGCCATCACAACAGTCAACGCCACATCATCAGACCATCTTAAATCCAATGCACCGACCCGACCTTCTGCAACCGCTAGCAATACAGTCAGCAAATCCGATTTCAATCGCATCATCAAAACCTGACATTCCGGATCACCAAAGCGCGTATTATACTCAATCAATCTCGGCCCATCAGTACCGATCATCAGACCAGCAAACAGCACGCCCCTAAACGGCGTCCCGCGCTTCGCCATTCCAGCGACAGTCGGTCGGATAATCTCATCCATCGTCCGCGCAACCATCGCGTCCGTCATCACAGGCGCAGGCGAATACGCGCCCATGCCACCCGTGTTCAGACCGGTATCTCCATCACCAACGCGCTTGTGATCCTGTGCCGCTCCGAACGCGACCACAGCCACACCGTCTGATAATGCAAAAAAACTCGCTTCCTCACCCTCAAGAAACGCCTCGATCACCACTTCCGCACCCGCCGCTCCAAATGTGCCATCAAAGCACGCGTCGATACCGGCTTCCGCCTCTGCTCGCGTTTCCGGAATGATCACACCCTTGCCCGCCGCCAGCCCGTCCGCTTTGACGACCACGCGGCCCGTCTGTTTTGCGAGATACGCCTTCGCCGATGCCTTATCGGTAAAGCGTCCATAGGCTCCGGTCGGAATACTGAACTCGCGGCACAGATCCTTCGTAAAGCCCTTGCTGCCTTCCAACTGTGCCGCCGCCTTCGATGGCCCGAAGTGCTTAATCTGAGCCGCAGTAAGCACATCGGCTAAGCCCGCGACCAGCGGCGCCTCCGGCCCAATCACTACAAAATCGACCGCCTTCGTCCGGCAAAACGCCAATACCTCAGCCGCGTTCTCACCGTTAAGTGCCACGCACTCCGCGTATTGCGACATTCCACCATTCCCCGGCGCACAGTAGAGCTTGCTCAGCATTGGGCTCGCACTTAAGCGCCACGCTAATGCGTGTTCCCGTCCACCCGACCCAATCAACAATACGTTCATGTCTGCGATCTCTATTAAATGCGTCAGATATTCCCTCTCCTCGTACTCACGGGGAGAGGGTTAGGGTGAGGGGCGGCCCCACTACGAATCGTGAGGGGCGGCCATCGCGCAGGTGATAGCGACAAGCAAAAAAGTTTGACCTCACCGCCATCCCCGGTCATCTATCGTCGTCCCTGTAACATTGCCTGGATCCGAATCCAACGCCACCCGCACGCGCAGTCCACACTGAGGCCCCATTGGTCGAAATCGCCAAACCGCAGCGTTCCGGCGCCAACGTCGCCGAATTGACCGTGTCCGAACTCTCCGGCGCGATTAAAAAGACGCTCGAGCAAACGTACGGCCACGTCCGCCTGCGCGGTGAAATCTCCGGCTATCGCGGTCCCCATTCCTCCGGCCACTGCTATTTCACGCTCAAGGACGACAAGTCCAAGATCGACGCGGTTGTCTGGCGCGGTGTCTTTTCTGCCCTCCGTTTCAAACCGCAGGAAGGTCTTGAAGTCATCGCGACCGGTAAAGTCTCGTCCTTCCCCGGCTCATCCAAGTACCAGATCGTAGTCGAAGCGCTTGAACCTGCCGGGGTCGGCGCTCTCATGGCTTTGCTCGAGGAGCGCAAAAAAAAGCTCGGCGCCGAAGGTCTGTTCGACGACGAACGAAAACGCAAGTTACCGTTCCTCCCCCGCATCGTCGGCATCGTCACTTCGCCCACAGGGGCCGTCATCCGCGACATGATGCACGGCTTCACCGAACGCTTCCCGACCCGCGTGCTCGTCTGGCCCGTGCGCGTGCAAGGCGAAACCTCGGCAACCGAAGTCGCAGCCGCCATCCGTGGCTTCAACGCGCTCCCCCTCGATGGTCCCATCCCACGCCCCGACGTACTCATCGTCGCGCGTGGCGGCGGTAGTCTCGAAGACCTTTGGGGCTTCAACGAAGAAATCGTCGTCCGTGCCGCCGCCGAAAGCACGATCCCGCTCATATCTGCCGTCGGCCATGAAACCGACTGGACCCTTATTGATCTCGTCGCCGACGCGCGCGCCCCCACCCCAACTAAAGCTGCCGAATGGGCCGTCCCCAAATATTCTGAATTAATCGAGCAAACGACACGGTATGGCGATCGCCTCCGCATCGGCCTCCGTCGCGGCTTAGAGGCACATCGCTCAGCCCTCCGTGCCGCCGCCCGTGGTCTGCCACGCTTGCAGGATCTCGTTGCTCTTCCGCGCCAACGTTTCGATACTGCAGCAAGCCGATTAACGCGCGCACTCGCTGCCAACTCGTCGGCCCATGGTCGACGCCTCGCTCAAATAGCACCTCGCCTTCAAACGCGCCTTATAGATAACCGCATCGAAGCCGCAGGCAAACGCTTGGATTTTCTCGCCCAACGCAGCAGCTCAGCACTTGCCCGTACAGCAAGCCAGCGCCGCAACCGTATGGAACGAACTTCCGCGCGTCTGACACCTCATCTGATATTTACCCGCATCGAACGCTCGCGTGCAATCCTTGACATGCAATCAAAGCTTCTCTCTTCCCTCAGCTACCAAAGTGTATTGTCGCGAGGTTTTGCTCTCGTGCGTGACGCAAACGGTAACGCTGTTAGGCACGCCGTTACGGTCACTACCGGCATGGCGCTGGACATTGAATTCACCGATGGCCGCATCATGGCGGAAGTCATTGGGCCTGCCGTACCTACAACGCCCAGCGATCAAGGCGATCGTGGAGCAGCCACCAATCCTCTGGTAACACGCCGCCCACCACTGCGTAAGACGCCCGGAAACACTGGCGGCCCCGGCAATCAAGGCTCACTGTTCTAAGGCATCGACGTTGTGGCCCACAAAAGATCTTGCCGGGAGGGGCGGGGGTAGGGGTATATACCCCAAAGCAAGAGAAATTCGATCGGCGATGCCCGCCACGAGACCGAACACACCCATGAACAGAATTGAACGCATCCTCGGCCTGAAGGGCGAAGCCCGTGTTCGCTACCTCGATGGCGATTTCCAGGTCACAAGCCCAGGCGACTTCGTCCGCTGCGCCGTCACCAGT
>JABFRJ010000170.1 GCA_013141255.1 Hyphomicrobiaceae bacterium | reverse complement strand
ATCGATTCTACTGGCTGTTTCGACGGCGCTTGCAACAGATGCTATGAAACACGCGTCATGGAATCTGTACTGGTGCGTGTCGACGATTGAGACTGGCTTGCCTTGGGCAGTGGCAAGGCAGGTGCCGAGCGTAACCGTCGTCACCACGACCACCGCCAACTGCATGACGATACGCAGCGTCCATCCTGGCCATCGAGTTTGAGCCCTTAATCCCTGCGAATCGTTCATGGCCGCCCCGTTTGTCTTGTCAGAGTGACGTCCGGCCATTGCTGGCCGCCGAACAGACCGAACTTACCAACGAGGAGCGAGTCGCAGCGCTCACAGCAGAGTCCGGCTTCGTGCCCCGCGGCTCTACCGTCATATTCGTGCTAAACAACAAATGGAGCTAGCGCAAACAGTGTAATATGCGCTGCATGATCGAGCACACAGTCAAAATAGATGCACTTCGTCGAATTGCGTTCCCACCATCCGCCAATAGTCGCAATACGCAAGCCAGCGGACCGCGCGGCTACTTCGATAGGCCAAAGATGCTCGCAGGTTGCGAGTTCGTTGGTCGGCGCCAAACCGATGAATTTAGTGTCTTGGTCAATTGCCGCTGGATAAGGCAGAACATCTAGTTCACGCAGCCGGCGAGGGCCGCCGCCCGGCAATTCGGATTGCGGATGGTCCAATTCCCAAAAACTCCCGGTGGTTCGGTGTCGATAAACAATGCGCCACCCACACACATCCCTGAATAGCTCGACAAGCGGCCCTGCAAGTAGCTCATTGATCCGCACCGCATGCCCATCGAAGACAATTTTATCGTTTCGCCGCGCCCAAGTTGCTGTAAGTTCGATCATCGGCCAACTTTCAATTTTTCCCAGTCCGACTGGTCACCGATGCCACTTTATTTTCTATCCAAGCACTGATCAAATCTCCAGCTTCTGCGCGCTGCTCGTCGGTCAATTGCTCCTTGAGCACGCTGGCCAGTTAAGCGCCTTCGACCAAATCAATCTTGCGAACCTTCGGATCATGGATTGCGAACACATAGGCCAGCACGGGATCAGCAATCACGCCGATGCCGTCTCGATACGCCATCGCCATCTTCAGCAGTCCCTGAAATTCGCCTTGCTCCGACGCTTCGCGATACCAAACCACAGCCTTATCGTCGTCGCGCTCAACGCCCCGCCCCCAATGATACATGTCGCCGAGATTGACCTGCGCGAGTGCATGGCGCTCGGATGCAGCCATGCTATACAAAGCGACGGTTCGCACGTCGTCTTTCGCAACACCAAGACCTGACATGTACAAAGTGCCAAGATTGACCATCGCATTGAGGTGCTTTTACTCGGCCGCCTTCTGATACCAAGTCGCGACCTGCTTGTAGTCGCGAACAGCGGCCTCACGATGATATTTCATCGCGAGGTTGAACTGCGCAGGTGCGACGCCTTGATTGGCGGCGTTGAGCAACCATTGCATTGCGAGCGTAAGGTCGCGCGGCACGCCGAGACCATCGCTATACATGTTTCCGAGATTAAATTACGCGACCTCGTGACCACGTGACGCGGCCTTGCGGTACCAGTCGGAGGCCTTGGCCAGATCGACAGCGACGCCTTGGCCGTGCTCATACATTGAACCGATGATGAATTGCGCTTCCCGCTCGCCTTTGTCGGCCAATGGCCGCCAAAGCTTGTAGGCCCGCGCGTAGTCACCCGCCGTATAGGCTTCCATTGCCTTGTCAGCGGCCTGCACCGATCCGGGCACAAACAGCACCCACGGCAGAAGCAACGGACTACAAAACTTCATCGGCGGCCTCGCGGCGTTAAGCAACCGGCCTAAAACGTGCGATTCTCTTAGCGCGCGCACGCTCACCTTGCCGATCATCGGCTCACATATCATGCCAATTGTGATAGTATCCAAGCTATGAAAACACAGCGCAAAACCGCAATACTGTTAACCCTCGCCTGTTGCCTCATAGGAGCGGTTCTGACGCTAACCGGAACTGCCATCGCGCAGGCTCCGTCCAAGACCGACACTAGGTCAATGACTGTGGTCGATGCAGCCTATCAGCAAGCGCTCGATCTCTTGCGCCGCGATGCCGCCAAGACCCGCCCTGATTGGATGGTCACGGCAACCGCCAAAACGGGGCGATGGGACTTTTCGGTCGTATACACGAAAGGAAAAGGCCTCCTCCTTCCAGTTCTCAACAGTAGCAATTCTAACGCCACACCGCCCGTGCCGCCATTGACAGATCTGGTCCTGCCACAGAATGCAAGCGTCGGAATTTACATGACGTCGAGCGACGACATTCGCCCATTCGAGGTGCCGGGATTAGGCATCAAAACTGACGCCCTTCCGGATCGCATCGAGCAGGTCGCAATTAACACGGCCAAGCTTGGTGTCTACCCTGCGACTTGTGTCTCACATTGCGGGCCGCAGGAGAAATCCATGACCTTCAATGTGCATATCGTTGACATGGTGACGTTCAAATACTGGCTGGCCACGAGTTATGCCGCTAGCTCTGGAGGACGTTGATGTACGCAGACGTCGTCGTGGTTGGACGCTGCCGTCCGATCCCACAACATGCGGTCGAGGAGGCTGAACGGCAACTCGGCGTGCGCTTCCCGCATGGATATCGTGAATACATAATCCGGTTTGGTGAAGGCGTACTCGGCGGCAGCTTCATCCGCATCTATCCGCCCCAACGGATCGTCTGCGACCTCGTCGAATGGCGCGCGCGTATCGAGGAATACTGGTTTTGGGATCAAGGCGCGGCTGTCTTAGCGAAGGAGCAGGCGCTCGAATGCATCGTGTTCGCGGACACCATCAACGGTGACGAGATCGTTTTTCATCCAAACGCACCTGACGAAATCTTTGTCTTGCCGCGCGACAGCGGGGGTATTTTTGCCATCGGTCCTGGTGTGCCCTCGGCCATCGAGTGGTGCTGCAGTTCAGGCATTTTGACGGAGCGGTTCGACGAGCTCGTGTTCGAGCCACGACGTGAGTGAAAGGACTTCCGATATGAAAATGTATCCGAAATACGCCGCGCTCGCAGCGCTCAAGCTTGGGCAATCAGCCGACGCGCTCGCGGAAATGTTCGGCGACGAATGACGTTCACCCGGCAAGGCCGAGAAGGGATTTTTTTGGCTACTCGGACCTGTGGTTGAGCTCGGTCCGAGCCGTCCCTTCTACGCCCGCGTCACGACCGACGGTACAATCGGTGCGCTTGGGTTCTTTCGAGAGTTTCCCCGGGACATCACGATTAGCGGATTGACGATCGGAATGACGCTTGCAGCGGTGCGCGCAATCTACCCGGCCCTGCTGGATTACAGCCAGGAGAGTTCTGACAACCACGGGATCGATGCCTATCTGACCTCGTCACCGGAGGGCGATACTTTGATCATCCTCGTCAAGGACGGCGGCGTGCTCGCGCTGCGTTTTGAACGATCTGGATCGCTGTATCCCGGTGAAAGCCCACCGAAGTCCTATCTCAAACCCGACGGTATTCGCGCCTGCGATCTCGACATGTTACACTGGGAGGTCGATCGAACCGCGCCCAGCAATCACGGCTGGGTGTTCGGCCTGCCGCCCGGCATCACACACGAGCAATGGCCGCTCGATCCGATCTCCGGCTATCCCCTGATGCATGGCTTCACGATCAGACTGCCGGAAGACTACCGCGTGCATGGCCCTGATATCGTGGCGTTGAGTTTCTTCGCCACAGCCACCGATCAAAACGACGGTGGCGCGCACAAACGCGAAGACCTCTATGACGCCGTGCCAGATACCAACGCGCCGCCGCCGGACAATCGCCACCTCATTCCGTTCTGAAAACAAGCGAGAGCGCAGCACCCGCGACTGCATCGCATGAGCGACATCTTAGACTACGAGTATGCCGTAATTTTTCTCACACAGGCGGAGTTCAATGGCCCATTGTGTCTACCGCCACCATTTGACGCGAACCCGTACCTCGATGCGGACAAGAATCCGCCATGGATGTCTGTCGACAGTGGTTATGCCCAGTTCAGCGCCATTGGTGGTCTTGGTCTCGGCGATCGGCCAGTGGAGGAACTCTATTCTTATAAGCTGCTCGGCGCTGTTCCCGAGCGGCGGCTGGACTGGAACCGTGCGATTGCCTGCACGCCGCGCGCGCAAGATCTCAATGCCGGATTGGCACCCATGGACAACTTCGGTGACGGGCCCGCGTCAAGCGGATACGTCAACTTCAACTACTACCAGGGCGGCGTGATCAGCGCCGAGACGTATCGCGAGCACGACTGGGCCAAGGGGCATAAGACCAATCACATCGGCGGCACGATGCGGCCAGTTCAAGCGACACCGGAGTTCAGCCCGTACTACATCGGCTTTGAAGATTACTTTGGCGGTTACAATCTCGGCGGAAGCGGCAACGCGCAGCTCGACTTCTTCAAAATGAAGTTCGATTGGGCTTGCGGGTAAAGGAGGGGCGATGACGTTGCGCAGGATCAGAATTCAATATGTGCAAGCGATTGTGTTGATCGCCCTGTTGACCCTGGCGATGATCGCTGCCGTCTCGCTCGCTTCCCCCCTCCTGGAGCTTCCCATGGTTCGCTTGGTGCGCGTTGGGATTGCTTGTGATCGTCATTGTTCCCGGCGAGGTGCTGCAGGTGTTGCCGAACGACGCGAATGAAGCGGCATTTTCCATCATCGGGTTTTATGCCTTGTTGTTCGTTTGGATGAGCCTTGTGGCAGCGATTACGGACGCACCGTCGGTGAGTTTTTTCGTCATTGGGATCGGCGGTATTCTCATGTTGGGCGATCTCATCAGGCTCGCAATTGGACCCGCGCCGCCGCTGGATGACGAACTTCAAAGTGACGACAATGATTGATGTGGCATGGATTATCCAATGATCGCTGCAGAATTATACGGAGACGCAAGACGATGGAACCCATGACATGCGCTCCGCACCTGAGCCTAACAACGAGAATACGGCTCGTATGGTTTGGCATTCTCTCAGTATTGTTGGCGATCGCGACAGTTTGCATCGACGCCCCCGCTCAGTACGCATTCGCCCAAACTACCGCGTCGAAGGAGCAACGTGTCGTGCCACCACACTCGAAGGATGAACTCATTGCCCGTGTCAAGGCGATGCGCGCCAAGGTTTATGATCGCAATGCTGTGTTCAGCCGATCTGAGATACCGGCCGAGCTCCACGCCCTGACAGCGGACGCCAAAACGCGCGGCATAGAGGACGCGCAGCGTGACTCACTCCTCATGATCGGGTTGGTTGAAAGCAAGGGCGGCGATGCAGAGGATGTCGTCGCGGCGTTGCAGGCAGCACTCGATATCAAAACGAGTCCACTGTTATCGGCCGAGCGCCTGGCGCGGTCGTATAATTTACTCGCCGAACACCTCCAGATCCGCGAAGATTTTTCCGCCGCCGCCGAAAACTATCGAATTGCGGTTCGCCATATGGCGGAAACTCCAGCCTTCAACGAAGATCAACGCCTGGGCACGGAGCAGGAACTTGGCCTCGTGCTGCACGAGGCGGGCCGCTTTCAGGAGGAGCTCGACAACAACCTGCGTGTCCTTGCTGGTGGCGAGCGCATTCACGGTGCCAAAAATCCACTTCTGCGATCTTTGGTGACCAATATCGCGCAGAATATTCATGCGCTCGGGCGCAAACTGGAAGCGGAACCATATCTTGTCAGAGCGCTCGCCATGGCTCGCCTGGAGGGCAAAGATTGGAATGAGCAGGACTTGCT
>JABFRJ010000183.1 GCA_013141255.1 Hyphomicrobiaceae bacterium | reverse complement strand
CGCTCCGGCCGCCGCGCCACCAGTGCAATCTTCGGGCTGGTCGGTCGGCGATCTGCTCGCGCGCGCTTCGACAGACACTGACGCGCCGCGCTCGGCACCGACGCAGCGGCATTCGGAACACGTGGAACCAAACGCTGGTGCGCCAATCAATCTTGAAGTCATCAGCGGCGCGCTTGATGCGGACACTACGGCTGCTATCTGGTCGCGCTTCCGTGCGGGGCAGCGCGGAATCATGGTGCGCTCCATCTATTCGCCTGAAGGGCGGACGATGTTTGATGAAGTCTCACGCCGTTATCAAGTCGAGCCGCCGTTCAAGTCCACCGTTGATCGCTTCCTCATGGACTTTGAGCGCGTGTTGCGCGAGGCGGAAAACCGCGATCCCTCGGGACGCATGGCCGACGGACATTTGGTGAGCCCAAGTGGCCGCGTTTATCTGTTCCTGGCGCACGCGTCGGGGCGGTTGGTTTGACGCAGGCGGATTGAGGCTGGTTCCAATGAGCGGAACACAAGCTCCGCCGGGTGCGTGAGCGCTTGCTTGGGCCGCTAAGCTCCCGTTGGTTCAAATCGTCATTTTACTTCCGATGCTTTGACTCCGGCGCTTTGAACGAGCTCCGCGACGCGAGGCAAGTCTGAGGCGAAGGCTTTGGCGTGGGCGTCGGGCGTCATCTGATCGGCGGGGAACGGCACGGTGCCGAGCGTTTTGAACTTGGCAACGATGCCGGGTTCCGACACGGCTTTTTTGAGCGCCGCGTTCAGTGCGTCAACGATGCCGCGCGGCGTGCCTTTGGCGGCGTAGAGGCCATGCCACATGGTGTAGTTTAGATTTGGCAATCCGAGTTCAGCGGTGGTTGGCACGTTGGGCAATTCGGCCAGCCGCTGCGGCGCGGTGATGGCGATGCCATGCAACGAACCAGCTTGGATTTGCGGCAGGGCGTTGGTAACCTGATCCCACAGCAAATCTATTTGTCCGGCGAGTAGGTCGGTGATGGCGGGACCTGAACCACGATAGGCGACGAAGGTGGGTTTGAAGCTAAGTGTGTTCCCCATCATGACGGCGCAGAGGTGGCTGTTGGTGCCGATGCCGCCGTGGGCGTAGTTGGCTTTAGCGCCTTGCTCCTTGATCCAGGCGAGCAGGTCTTTCGGCGTCTGGCCGGGGATGGTTTTGCGCCCGACAAGCAGCATCGGCGCGTTGTTGACGAGGCCCACTGGCTCGAATGCGGTTTTGGTATCGTATTTCAAATTCGTGAAGAGGCTGGGCGCGGCCAAGAGTGCGACGTGATTGATAAGAATGGTCGTGCCGTCGGGCGTCGAGCGGGCGACGCGTTCGTTGGCGATGGTGCCGCCCGCGCCGACGACGTTTTCGACGATCACAGTCTGACCAAGTGCTTGCGACATCTGATCGGCAACGAGGCGTGCGACGGTGTCGGTGCCACCGCCGGCCGCGTAGGGCACGACGAGCGTCACCTGCTTGGAGGGCGCTTGAGCGGAAGCGGCTGTGCTGACCAAAAGCATGGTGGTCGTTGTGATAACGGCTAGGGCATGGCGCAATGCTGTTGGTGGTGCAAATCGCATGATGTGTTTCTCCCGGTCGGTGGTCTTTTTTCTGTTGGCTTTTGGGTGAGCTTAGCCGGTGGCGTGATGGGCGGCTCGGCGTTATCTGAGCAGCTGGTGTGAAATTATTTTTGGCAGGGCCTTGTTGTAGTGTTTGAGGGGGCCATATCAGTGCTCGCGCCGGGGTCTCGTACTTGCGCTGTGGCGGCCAAATGGCAATCACATGAGTGGTGACGACTGTGGTGTCATCAGCCCTTTCTGGAGCCTGCGTCTGCCGCGTTATCTGGTTTGCGGTGGGTGCCTCTGGTGGCTGGTCTCGCAGTTGTCGCGGACCCCGGCGCGGTGAGACACACTTCTGTCATAGAGGTGTGTGGTCATCGTAGCGCGCGTTTTTGATGACCCAGAGTTGGACGGCGGACACGACGCTTGTGGAGAGTGCGATGATCGAACTTTATACCGGTGTCGCGGCTCTTATGGTGCCGCCGATTGTAGTTGGTGCGATGCTGCTGCGGAGGCAATTGAAGGTGTTTGGTTTTCTGGTCGCGCTGGTTGCGGTTGGCACGGGGTATCTGGTGACGACGGGTGCGGCGCAAGATATTGGGCGGACGATTTTGGGCGGCGCGGCCGTTCCCGCTAAAGCTCCGGCGCGATAGACTCAGCCCCTCATCAGCGGCGTTTCAATCCGAGCCAAGCCCATAGGTCGCGTTTGCCGCCTGACGTCGGTGAACTATCGGGCGCATCACCGACAACGAAGCGCCGTTTCCAATCCAGTTGAAGTTCGATGCGTTTTGAGCGTTCGCCGGACCAACTGGGTTTCAGTCCGTGACGTTGCAAAGTTGTTACGATTTCGGCGGCGATGGCTTTGGCTGGTGCATCTTCGTCTGGACCTGCGTCTGTTCCATCGTCAATTGCCGCATAGGCAAGATGCAAACCGTGGCCGACAACAGCAGACTCGGTGTCTTGCTGGTGAAAGAAGGTGAGCCCGCGCACATTGATGCCGCGTTCGCGTGCGCCGTCTATTTCGTCCCCGATTTCGGCAAACCCGCAATTCTGGCAGCAGGTGAAATTCTGACGGGCGACGATGCCGTTGACCTCGAGTTCGGTGAATGCTGCATCGAGGCGTTCACAGTCCGTTGGTCCAACCCATTGCTTTTGATGCTCGATGTGAGCGCGGATTGCTGCGTCGACTTCAGCTACGAAATCCGGTGGAGCGATGTCGGCGGTATTTTCGTCCTCGTCCCACATCTCGCGGACCGACTCGATGATTTCGTCTCGCGTGCGGTAGCCTGCCGCGACGTCGTTCACGATCATCTCGCGCGCTTCTGCGAGGGGACCCTGGTTGGTCGGCGTAGACATATTGGCAACTCTTCCATTCACGCCCGCTCTGCAATGACTGCTTACGCGCACTCTACGCTGACTGCTTACGCGCACTCTACGCTGACTGCTTACGCCCGTTCTGCCAACACACGCGTATCGTGGCCGAGGGCGGCGAGTGCTGTTTTGACGATGCCGGCCGCATCAAGCCCGGCGCGGGCGTAGAGTGTCTCAGGCTTGTCGTGATCGAAGAATTCATCTGGCAGCATCATGGGGCGGACTTTTAGGCCACGATCAAGCAGGCCTGAGGTGGCGAGATACTGCAACACAAAAGCTGCGAAGCCGCCGGTGGCACCTTCTTCGACGGTGATAAGGACTTCGTGCTCGCGGGCAAGACGGGCGATGAGGGCGGTGTCGAGTGGCTTGGCGAAACGAGCATCGGCGACAGTCGTGGACAATCCCATGGCGCCCAATTGATCGGCGGCACGGAGACAGTCGGCGAGACGCGTACCGAGGGAGAGGAGTGCGACTTTACTGCCTTCACGCACGATGCGACCGCGACCGATCTCAAGCGGAACACCCACGGCGGGCATCTCGACGTTGGTGCCTTCGCCGCGTGGGTAGCGGAAAGCGGAAGGGCGATCATCAATGGCTGCTGCTGTGGCGACCATGTGGACGAGTTCGGCTTCGTCGGCGGCAGCCATAACTACGAAATCTGGAAGTGCGCCTAAGTAACCGATGTCGAACGATCCGGCGTGGGTGGCACCGTCCGCGCCAACCAAACCGGCACGGTCGATGGCGAAACGGACGGGCAGCCTTTGGATGGCGACATCGTGCACGACTTGGTCGTAGGCGCGTTGCAAGAATGTTGAGTAGATGGCGGCGAAGGGCTTGTAGCCTTCGGACGCAAGTCCGGCGGCGAAGGTGACGCCATGTTGCTCGGCAATGCCGACATCAAAGGTGCGATCAGGGAATTCGGCGCCAAAGAGATCGAGGCCGGTGCCTGAGGGCATGGCGGCGGTGACGGCGACGATCTTTTTGTCTTTGCGGGCTTCGGCGAGCAAGCTCTCGGCGAAGACTTTGGTGTAGCTTGGCGCATTGGGTTTGGGTTTGACCTGCGCGCCGGTGATCACATTGAACTTGTTGACGCCGTGATACTTGTCGTCAGACGCTTCGGCGGGCGCGTAGCCCTTGCCCTTCTTGGTGACGACGTGGACAAGGATTGGACCTTGCTTGGCATCGCGCACATTTTTAAGCACGGGCAACAGCACGTTGAGATCGTGGCCGTCGATGGGGCCTAAGTAATAGAAGCCCATTTCCTCGAACAGCGTGCCGCCGGTCCAGTAGGTGCGGGTGTACTCTTCGGCGCGGGCGGCGCGGCGCTCCCACTGCTTGGGCAGTTTGTGGGCGAGTTGCTTGCCGATTTCGCGTAGATGCAGATAGGTGCCCGAGGATGAGATGCGGGCGAGGTAGCTCGAGAGAGCGCCGACGGGTGGGGCGATCGACATGTCGTTGTCGTTCAGGATGACGATGAGGCGTTCGTTGCGGGCACCGGCGTTGTTCATGGCTTCGTAGGCCATGCCTGCACTCATGGCTCCGTCGCCGATAACGGCGACGACGTGGTTTTTGCGGCCATCAAGATCGCGTGCGACAGCCATACCGAGACCGGCGGAGATCGACGTTGACGAGTGGGCGGCGCCGAAAGGATCGTACTCGCTCTCGGAGCGCTTGGTGAAACCGGAGAGACCGCCGGGTTGACGCAGCGTGCGGATACGGTCGCGGCGACCGGTGAGGATTTTGTGCGGATAGGCTTGATGGCCGACGTCCCAGATGATGCGGTCGTCGGGCGTGTTGAAGACGCGATGAAGGGCGACGGTAAGTTCGACCACACCGAGGCCCGCACCCAAATGGCCGCCGGTGACCGAAACCGCGGCGATGGTTTCCTGGCGCAGTTCGTCGGCCACTTGGTCGAGGTCTTTTTCGGGTAGCGCGCGCAGGTCTGCCGGGGTCCGGATCTTATCGAGCAATGGTGTTTTGCTGGCGGATGACGGCATCGAGGCGGCTTTCCAACTGACAAACAAGGCGGGCAAACTAGGCGGGCCAACTGACACACGCGTGTCATGCAGGTAAAATAGGCTTTAGAAATTTGATCTTACGAAACCGCATAGCATTTGCACACGCCAAACATGAGGTTGCGACGATAAACACCTAAACTGTGCGTGCACGGCAACGCGACGGCAATTGCGGCTCAAGCCTGCCACAATCAGCTTACCCATTATTCTGGCTCAAGCGGTTCAGTGCCGGTGGGGCCGCCCGGGCCGAGAGTTAATTTCTCGACCTTGGCTTCGGCCTGCTTCAAGAGCCGGTCGCAGTGGTCTTTAAGGGCTTCGCCGCGCTCATAGATCGAGATGCTCTCCTCAAGTTCGACGTCGCCGCGCTCGAGACGCCCGACGATGGCCTCTAGCTCCTTCAGCGCGCGCTCAAACGACATTTCCTTGATGTCGAGGTGGCGGGTCGGCGGCTTGTTGGCCATCGGGAAATTCTCCTCGCGAGTTGCGCGGCTCACATTGACTTGGTGCGCGTCGCTGATCAGCGGGAAGCGTCCATCATCGCCTTAACGTGGACGGCCACCGACCGGGCGAGCGCGGTGAGGTCATAGCCGCCTTCGAGCATGGATACCAGACGGCCATTGCAGTGACGGTCGGCCGCATCGGTCAATTTGGCGGTGGCCCAGGCGAAATCGTCCTCTTTGAGGCGGAGATTGGCCAGTGGATCGGCCTCGTGCGCGTCGAAACCGGCGGAAATTGGGATTAGGTCGGGGCTGAAATTGCGCAGGGCGGGGAGAATGCGGCTTTCCATGGC
>JABFRJ010000144.1 GCA_013141255.1 Hyphomicrobiaceae bacterium | reverse complement strand
GGGCGCAGTTTTGCCCGACCACGAGCATGTCGAACTTGAGCAAACCTTTGTGCTTGAGGGTTCATTGGTTGATGATGATGGCGAAGTCACCCCAGGTCAGTATGTCTGGCGTCCCGGCGGCTCGCGCCACACAGCGCATTCACCCAACGGCTGCATCGTGCTGTCGTTCTTCCTCAAGCCCAATAAATTTTTCGATTGAGCGCGGCTATGACGAATGTCGCCCTTGTCGCTGGCGCTCATGGCATCGTCGGCGGCGCTATCGTCGCTGATTTAGCGCGCCGTCCCGGTTGGCGCGTGATCGGACTAGGCCGTCGCGGCGGCCAAGACAGTGGCACAGTTACGCATCAGGCCGTCGATCTGACAGACGCGACTTCATGCCGTCGAGCAGCCGCACAATGGTCGGATGTAACCCACGTCTTCTACACCGCTTACTTGCCCGGACCGGACTTGGCGCGCGAGACCGAGACCAATACGAAGATGCTCACCCATCTCGTTGAAGCGCTTGAACCCGTCACGCCGCATCTCCAACATATCCAACTCATGCAGGGTTCGAAGTGGTACGGCAATCATCTCGGGCCCTATCGTACGCCGTCGCACGAAGACGATCCGCGACACGGCGCGCCGTGCTTTTATTATGATCAGCAAGATTGGCTCGCGGCGCGTCAGCTCGGGAAAAATTGGGGCTGGAGCGCGCTTCGGCCGCATGGTGTGCTAGGTCTTGCCATTGGTTCGTCGATGAATCAGCTGACAGCGATGGCACTCTATGCATCGGTCCAGCGCCAGTTTGGCACGGTTCTCTACTGGCCAGGCTCAGACGCGGCATTCAACAGCCTCTATCAGTTCGTCGAGTCGGCATATCTCGCACGCGGCGCGCATTGGATGGCGACGGAACATCCGCGCGCGAATGCGCCATTCAATTTCACCAACGGCGATCTGGTGCGCTGGAAGTACCTGTGGCCATTGATCGCTGAAGCGTTCGGTATGGAGCCAGGACCGCCCGCGCCGCAAAAACTCGCTGAGCGCATGTCGCAACATGAGGAGCTATGGGCGCAGCTCGTGACGCGGCATGGCCTCCAACCGCACAGAATGGATGCGCTGACCAATTGGCGCTTCGCCGATTTCGTCTTTCACAGCGGCTACGACCACATCTCCGATATGACGCGAGCACGCAATCTTGGATGGACCGGCGCGAACCCGTCGCACGAAATGTACGTGCGGCTCATCGGGGATCTTCGCACCCACCGCATCATTCCCTAATCGCAACCGGGCCATAACCGCCATCAGGCCATAACCGCAACCAGGACTCACACGACATGTCCTACGCAATCCTCGCCGAATTTCGACTGGGGTCGGACTGCGTCAACGACTTCATGGCGCGCATGAGCGAGCATCGTGCCCACTCGCTGACGGAGCCCGGTTGTCAGATTTTCGAAGTGACCCAAGACGCAGCCGATCCAACACACGTCATTCTCTATGAGCGCTACACCGATGAACCTGCCTATGCGACGCATCGCGCAACGCCGCACTATGAGCGTTTCCGTAACTGGGCACCGCCTCTTATTGTGAGGAGCGGGAACGAAATCTTTCTACGCCGCACGGTGCTCCACGCCCAAGTCTGAAGCACAGCCGTCACGTCTGTAATCCATGCACAACTCCTCGTGAAAACAAGAAATTATCGACCGTCACCCTCGACGCAGACCTCCAGGCGGCCTAAGTGAAGAAAGTGCCCAATGCCAAACCAGAGGTGATGTGTGTCCGCGCCGTCGATCCCGTTCGATAATTCTTATGCCCGTTTGCCGGATAAGTTTTTTGCGCCGATCACGCCAACACCGGTCGCAGCCCCGCGCCTGATCAAAATCAACACAGCATTGGCGCGCACGCTCGGTATTGATCCCGATAAATTAGCCAGCCCTGAAGGTGCCGCCATTCTCGCAGGCAACACCGTTCCAGAAAATGCGACACCCATTGCCCAAGCGTACGCCGGTCATCAATTTGGCGGCCTCTCGCCGAAACTCGGTGATGGTCGTGCGATCCTTCTTGGCGAAGTCATCGGTCAAGACGGCATCCGGCGCGACATTCAATTGAAAGGCTCGGGCCCCACACCATTTTCACGCCGTGGCGACGGACGCGCAGCTCTTGGCCCGGTCCTGCGCGAGTATCTCGTCAGTGAAGCCATGGCCGCACTCGGCGTGCCCACAACGCGCAGCCTCGCGGCCGTCATGACGGGCGAGCCCGTCTATCGCGAAACGCCACTCCCCGGCGCCGTTTTAGCACGCGTCGCATCAAGCCACATTCGCATCGGCACTTTCCAATACTTCGCCATCCGCCAAGATGTCGACGCTATCCGCACCCTCGCGGATTACGCCATCGCGCGGCACTATCCAGACGTCGCAGCTGCCGAGAACCCATACCGCGCCTTCTTCGACGCGGTCCTGTCACGACAAGCAGACTTGATCGCGCGTTGGCTCGGCCTTGGTTTCATTCATGGCGTGATGAATACCGACAACATGACCATCTCGGGCGAAACCATCGACTACGGCCCCTGCGCTTTCATGGACAGCTTTAATCCCGCCCAAGTCTACAGCTCCATCGATCAACACGGCCGTTACGCCTGGGGCAACCAACCTCGTATCGCACAGTGGAATCTCGCGCGTCTCATCGAAACGCTTTTGCCACTCCTCGATCCCGACGAAACCGTCGCCCAAGCGCAGGCTCAAACGGCCATCGACAACTTCGCCCCTACCTTCAACGCAGCTTTCACACGCGTGCTAAGTAAAAAGATCGGTTTGACCATCGCAATCGAAGGTGACCTCGCCCTGGCGCAAGATCTACTTGATCGCATGGCCGCCAATAGCGCCGACTTCACGCTGACCTTCCGTCGTCTCGCCGAAGCGATCGAAGCTGACGTGCCAGACGGTCCTCGCTCATTATTCGACGACCCCAAAGCCTTCGACGATTGGGCCGCGACGTGGCGTCAACGCTTGGCGCAAGAGCCCATGACTGCAGCGCAACGCCGTGACCTTATCCGCCAAGCCAACCCGGCCTTCATTCCACGCAATCATCGCATCGAGCAGGTCATCGCTGCCGCAACCGTCCACGGCGATTTCGCGCCCTTCGAAAAACTTCACGCCATCCTCGCGCACCCCTTCGATGATCAACCGGAAAGCGCCGCATTCATGGACCCGCCCCAACCCGACGAGATCGTCCACGCCACCTTCTGTGGAACCTGAAGCGCTCGGGAGTTATGCGCAACCTCCGACTTGACGGCATCTGAATATCGCAGCATTTCATACAAAAATGTGACCTTGGAGCTTACCGTCATGGCCAAAAGCAACAGCTATCGTCTCGCCGTCATCCCCGGCGACGGCATCGGCAAGGAAGTCATGCCCGAAGGCATTCGCGTGCTCGAAGCGGTCGCCAAGAAGTACAAGTTCTCCGTCCAGCTCGATCATTTCGATTTTGCCAGCTGCGACTATTACGAAAAACACGGCAAGATGATGCCGGACGACTGGAAGCAGAAGATCGGCGGCCATGACGCCATCTACTTCGGCGCCGTCGGTATGCCGTCGAAACTTCCCGATCACATTTCGCTCTGGGGCTCGCTCATTCTGTTTCGTCGCGAGTTCGATCAGTACGTCAATTTGCGTCCCGTAAAATTGATGCCGGGCGTCAAAGCGCCGCTCGCTGGTCGCAAACCCGGCGACATCGACTTCTTTGTCGTGCGCGAGAACACTGAGGGTGAATACTCATCTGTCGGCGGCAAGATGTTCCCCGGCACCGACCGTGAATTCGTCGTGCAGGAAAGCGTATTCACGCGGCAAGGCGTCGACCGCATCATGAAGTTCGCTTTTGAATTGGCCGAAAAGCGCAAACGTAAGAAAGTTACCAGCGCCACCAAGTCCAACGGCATCGCCATCACCATGCCCTACTGGGACGAGCGCTTCGCTGAGATGAAAAAGAAATTTCCAGACGTCACGACGGACCAGTATCACATCGATATTCTCGTCGCGCATTTCGTTCTCAATCCCGACCGATTCGACGTGGTGGTGGCATCGAATCTCTTCGGCGACATTCTGTCAGATCTCGGGCCCGCTTGCACCGGCACCATCGGCATCGCGCCGTCCGGCAACATCAACCCCGAGCGCAAGTTTCCTTCACTGTTCGAACCCGTCCACGGCTCAGCGCCCGACATCTATGGCCAAGGCATCGCCAATCCCGTCGGTCAAATCTGGTCAGCCGCGATGATGCTCGATCATCTGGGCGAAACCGAAGCGGCGAAATCCATCGTCCGCGCCATTGAAGAGGTCTTATCAAAGCCCGATCATCGCACGCGTGATTTGGGTGGCGCCGCCAACACCATCGCCTGCGGCAAAGCCATCGCCGACGCAATCAGTTAAAATCGCCCCTTTGCGAGCCCAAACAGCGCCATCAAAGTTAATCGACGCGCAGCGCTAAAATTTGGCGCTACGCGCATTAATCATCCGCTTAGCTAGGGTGGTATCCAACTGATTGGTAAACGCGCGTCCGCGCCCACCTGGACGCGATTGTAACGCGTGCGTTTGCCAAGCCACGCGCTCCCACCCGAAATCGCCGTCTTAGCCGCTTGCAATTGCAGGAGGCGATCGTCTGCCGCTCACACCGGCCCGACGCGCACCGGCTCCGGCAAGGTATCCGGGATTGCCTTCAACATCTGCGCCGCCGCCTGCATGGCAACGATATAGCCATACGTGCCAAGTCCGCAGATCACGCCTTTAACGCCCTTCGAGATAATCGAATTTTGGTGCAGCCCGTCGCGCGCATGAATATTTGAGATATGCACCTCAAGGATCGGTCCAGGAAAGAGCTTGAGCGCATCCACAATCGGGATCGAATGAAACGAATATCCAGCCGGATTGATAATCAGCGCATCAGCCGATTTTCGCGCGGTATGGATCTGATCGACAATCACGCCTTCATGATTGGATTGCTGAAACACTAACGACGCACCCAGCACCTTTGCAAACGCCTGACACGACGCTTCAACAGCCGCCAGCGTGGTCGTGCCATAAATGTGCGGCTCCCGCTCCCCCAGCAAGTTGAGGTTCGGACCGTTGAGAATGATCAGGCGCGCACCCATGCTGGTCTCCAATGAATGCTAACCGTCAAGCCGCCGCGTCAAGCTTCAAGGCCCTGATCGCGTTCTGCTTCAAAATCAGATCAAACACCTCAGGCTTAAACCCAGTGGCAGGATCTTTGAAATCCGCAATCCAACGATCCGGTTGAATGAGCGGGAAATCCGATCCGAATAGCATCTTATGTTTGAGCTGCCCGTTCGCGCGGCTGATCAGCTCCTTCGGGAAATATTTCGGGCTCCAACCTGAAAGATCGATGTACACATTGGGTTTATGCAAGCACACCGACAGCGCCTCGTCCTGCCACGGCCACGATGGATGCGCGATGATCACAGTCATGTCCGGAAAATCGGCTGCCACATCGTCGAGATGGATTGGGTTCGAATACTTGAGTTTGAGCCCACCACCGCCCGGCATTCCCGTGCCAATACCCGAATGCCCCGAGTGAAAAATCGCCGGCAATTTATAATGCGCAATCAGCTCATACATAGGGTAGGCAAACGTGTCGTTCGGAAAGAAGCCTTGCACGGTCGGGTGAAACTTAAAGCCCTTGATAGCGCCAGACTTGATCAGCGCCTCCGCCTCACGCACGCCCATCTTGCCTTTGTGTGGATCAATC
>JABFRJ010000128.1 GCA_013141255.1 Hyphomicrobiaceae bacterium | reverse complement strand
AAGCATGGCAAAGAAGTTTCCTGCGACTACGCGCTCGTCTGCGACACCGGCCAGTGGGACAAAGACACGCCCGCCATCACCACCCGCTTACGCGGCATGGTCGGCCTCGAAGTTGTCCTCTCCGCCGCCAACAAAGATCTCCATTCCGGCCTCTTCGGCGGCGCTGCCACCAACCCCATCCGCGTCCTCACTCAAATCTGCGGCGCTATGCACGACAAATCCGGCAAGGTCACAATCCCAGGCTTCTACGACGACATCGTCAAACCCTCGGCGAAAACCAAAAAACAGTGGGACGCAGCCGGCTTCGACGGCGAAGCGTTCTTAAGCGGCGTCGGCCTTTCGGTCCCTAGCGGCGAGAAGGGCTACAGCATTTTCGAACAGGTCTCCTCTCGCCCAACACTCGAATTCAATGGCATCACCGGCGGCTACCAAGGCGTCGGCACCAAAACCGTGATCCCAGCGCAAGCGTCGGTAAAAATCACCTGCCGTCTTGTGCCCGGTCAAAATCCAAACGCTATCAGCGCCGCCATCAAAACCTATGTCGAAGCCCGCGTCCCCGCTGACTGCAGAGTCTCCTACCTTGGCAACCGCGAAGGCAGCGAAGCCATCCTGATCGACGAAACCCAACCCTTCATGACCAAAGCCGCAGCAGCGTTGGCAGGTGAGTGGGGCAAGCCGCCCGTCTTCGTCCCGCTCGGCGGCTCAATCCCAATCGTCCTGTCGTTCAAGAAAGACTTAGGCATGGACAGCCTGCTCGTCGGCTTCGGCCTCGAAGATGACCGCATCCATAGCCCCAACGAGAAATACAATCTCTCCTCGTTCCGCAAAGGCGCCCGCTCCTGGGCCCGCATTCTAGCGGCGCTCGCAGCCAAATAAACGGCACGCCCACGCGGCGCGCAGCAAGTCAACGCGGCCAGCCCACTAACAAAAACGGCGCGAAGAGCAATCTTCGCGCCGTCAAAATTTCAATTCTCGCGTGCCAACTCAGTTCGCGGCGCTGTAGCCAGTGGTCGCATCGTAACCGTTCCCGCCCACTTGCGCGACAGAGGCCGTCTTACCGACATCTTTCGGATTGTCAGACCGGCGCGATTTGCCTTCGAAGTAAGCGCCCTGCTCGATTGCCAGCGACTGATGAAACACGTCGCCCTCAACCTTTGACGACGATTGCAGCGTCACGCGATTGCCGCGCACCGAACCCATAACCGTGCCCTGCACGATAACATCGTCAGCAACCAACGATCCCGTGATCCGAGCGTTCGCACCAACAACGATCCGGCTCGCTTGAATGTCGCCTTGAACATTGCCCTCGATTTGGATCTCACCCTTGCTCTCAAGATTGCCAATCACGCTCAAGTCAGTCCCAATCACGGACGACGTCGATGATGGCGCGGTGGTTGCCGAGAGTGTATTCATCGGCGGCGGCGTTGACTGTGCCGATGGCGCGGCTGCAGACAGCGGCGGCAACGAGGAAAATGGTTTTGGTTGATCAGAAAAGGGTACAACTTCAGGCTTTTTCGTAAACATGTGATCCTCGACGCAAACTCAAAACGAACCCGGTTGGTCGGCTCGTCACTCCCCCATTTGGCATCGCGTGCCGACTAGTTTCGGCCACCCACCGGCAAGTCCCAACCCTTGCCGCACTTAAGGCACACCTACTCTGCACCCAAAAATGCGCCTTTTATGTAGCACGGCTTCGACTGCACAACCTAGCCCTGTCTGCGCGAGGTATCGCAATCTTTAGCCATTCAATTCGTTGACAATCTTCGAGTTGCAGAGGGCAGGCAGCAACCGTCTAGAACCGCCATCACCGCGTCACACCCAGCGCCGATAGCGGCTTATAGAAACCCGGGCTCAGTCCCGCCTCACTCCGCGCCTTGTCGTTGAACGGAGGCTTGATCGCGCCTCTGAAATACCGCCGCACCAACTCGTGGAACGTCGGCTCTGGCGGCAATCGTTCGCGTTCGCACAAAAACCTGAACCACTTCATGCCGAACGCCACATGCCGCTTTTCATCGCGATAGATGACCTCAATCACGGCAGCCGACTCTGGATCGCCCGCCTCTGTCAAACTACTAATCATATGGGGCGTCACATCCAGCCCCCGCGCCTCCAACACCAACGGCACGACCGCCACGCGTGCGAGCAAACTGCCAGCCGTCGCCTGCGCCGTCTGCCACAATCCATCGTGCGCCGGATGATCACCGTAAGCCGCCCCCAGCGCCGTCAGACGCCGATCCAACAGATCAAAGTGCTTTGCCTCCTCAAGGCCCACCTGAACCCAATTGTCGAAAAACACACGCGGCACATCCGCCCGCGCAAACCGCCCCACCAAATCCCAAGTCATGTCGACCGCATTGAGCTCAATGTGCGCCAACGCATGCAACAGCGCGATGCGGCCCTTGAGACCGCCCGACGAGCGCCGTGGCATCTCACGCGGCGCTAACAACAGCGGCAGTGGTGGTCGCCCCGGCCTATCCGGCATCGCGACGCCGACAGCCACAGCTCCAAGCGACAACCGGCCACCAAACCACGCCTTCGCTGCCAGCCGCGACAGACGCACTTTATCCGCAGTCGCCGTCGCCCCGACAATGGCCGCCGCAGCCTCCGCCAAGGATTGAAAGTCCGTAGCCCCTGCCTCGGCCTCATCCTCCGAACCAGCGCCGTCAACACCAACAGTCTCAGTCATTGCCTAAAGTGCCCAACCAATGCCATGGCTCAATTTCACGAACAGCGGACCAACGCCTCACGCTTTCAAAGCCTTCACGGCTTTTAGGACCTCGTCCACATGCCCCGGCACTTTCACATTGCGCCAGACCTTTGCCACCTTGCCGGTTTTGTCGATTAGGAAAGTCGCCCGCTCAACCCCCATGTACTTTCGCCCATACATCGACTTCTCGACCCAAACGCCATAGGCCAACGACACGCGTTTGTCCTCGTCGGCCAGCAACTCAACCGCCAATTCATGTTTTTTGCGAAATTTCGCCTTGCTCGCCACCGGATCGGGCGAAATGCCAAACACTTTAGCGCCGACCGTCTCGAATTGCTCAATCAGCGCGCTAAAGTCTTTCGCCTCCTGCGTACAGCCCGAGGTGTCATCTTTGGGGTAAAAATACAAAACCACCGGCCCACCCTTGAGGGTCGAGAGCTTAACAGCCTCCCCCTGGTCAGTCGGCAGGCTAAAATCAGGGGCCTTCGAACCGCTATCGACCATGATTCGTGGTGCTCCTTTGAAAAGCAGTGGATGCCTTGCTTTGGACGCTTTTGCCCCATCACACAAGCCTAACGTAAGGCGTTGCGGTTGTTTACAAGGGCGTAGGCACGAATGGATTCGCATTGGCTCAAGCGGACCCAGACGTCGTGCTCATAAAGGTATAAACTGAACAAGGCATGCGCCAACACAAGCGTGTGCGAATGAAAACGTATCGAGCTCGATCTGGGGACCGTGGACAAACCGAGCGACACCAAACGACCTGATGTGCCACGGGCGGAACCGCGCACCGTGACGGCGGTGCCGCGTCCGCGCACCACCACCGTGCGCCCTACTCCGCCACCAGGCATGCAACCCGCGACACAACAACCGCCTCAATCGACGTCGAAACCGTCGGTCCGTCGCAAACGCCTCATGTCGCGCGGCCTCCAACGTCGCATTTTACGCACGCTCGCGGTCACCACATTGGTTCTCGGCGTTATCATCGGCGGCCTCGCCTTCCGTTTGTCGCAAGGGCCAATCCCCCTCAATTTTGCCAAGAGCACGTTTGAATCCGCCCTCGCCGGGTCGCTGCAAAACCACACTGTCCGAATGGGCGATCTTGCCCTCGCCTATGGCGACAACGGCCCCATGCTCCAACTGCGCAACGTAGCGGTGGTGGACGGTAAAAACGGACCGGTCCTGCTCCAGGTCCCCTCTGCTAACATAACCATCTCAAAGCGTGCGCTGCTCTCCGGACATCTCGCTGTCCACAGCGTCGAACTCACCAATCCCCGCCTGCAGGTCTTCTACGCCGACAATGGCGCTCTCTCGCTCAAATTCCAAAAATCGACAGACACAAGCGATCCCGCCGACAAACGCTCCCCCCCCAAAAACCTTCCAGGCGAACAGCCTCGCAACAGCGCCACCGTCGATCCGACCGAACCCGTCGACCTCGTCAAAACTATTACGACCATTTCCGCCCAAGCCCGCGCCCGCGAACACGCCACCGCCTTCCTCCGCAACGTAACCCTCAAAGATGCGACTGTGTTGGTCGACAACGGCGTCCGCAAAAGTTTGTGGCGTGTGCCTGAGTTCAATCTCGACCTCAATCACAAACGCTCGCGCAGCCTGATTTCTGGCCGCGCCGTCATTGCCTCCCTCACCGGCCCCTGGTCGATCGACTTCGCCTCCGATGAAGCCGCCGACAGTCGGCAACTCGTCGTTAACGCAACTGTCGCCGGGCTCAATCCGCGTGGTGTTGCCCGTCAACTACCCGCGCTCGGCGCTTTCGAACCCCTGGATGTGCCGCTCGACGGCAAAACCCGCATCGTCATCAGCTCTACAGGCATGATCGAAAGCACAACCTTCGAAATGACGGCTCGCCCAGGCCGCCTATACGCAGCCGGTTTCAATCGCCCAGCGCTTGACGTAAGCGAAGGCAGCCTTGGCGGCTCCTATGACGCCGCCCGCCAACGCATCGAAATTCCGCGCGCCACGCTTGGCTTCGAAGACAATCGCATCGAGTTGACCGCCACGCTTGACGCCGTCTCCAAAACCGCATTAGGCGCACGTGTCTGGCAGTTCGACGCTCGATCTACGTCAGGCCATTTCGCCAATCCCAATCCGAAGGCCCCCCCCATCCCGCTCGATATGTTGGCCGTGCGCGGCCAAGCCTTGCCTGACCACGGCCGTGTCTTGGTCCAACAGGTGCTCTTGCGGGCCGGTGGTGGTGAAGTCACAGCCAAAGCCAGCGTCGACGACTCATCGAGCACAGACGTCACAACCGCTGGCATCGAAGGCCGCATCAGTCCAATGCCAGCAGCCCGCCTGTTGACGTTATGGCCCCGTGCCGTCCTGCCCGATGTCCGCGCCTGGCTCGCATCACATCTGACAAAGGGACAGCTCACCGGCGGCCAATTCAAAATCTCGGCAGCCTCTGCCCTGTCGTCAGCTTCGGCCCCTCCCGCCGAAACCGAAGTCTCGTTAACACTAGAAACCACGGGGCTTGAAATCGCTGCTCGCGACGCCTGGCCTCGCATCGACATCCCCCGTGCCCTCGTCCGCGTCGAAGGAGGTACGCTCGAAGTCACCGCCCCCGACGTTCTCGCTGGTCCCGATAACAGGCGCATTGCACTCAAGGCGGCCCGCTTCACCGCGGTCGGCACCAGCGATGGTCGCGCCCCGGTTGGCGAGTTAGCCTTCCGCGTTCAAGGCTCCGCTCTCACACTCGCCGAAATTCTCGACCGCGAACCCAATCGCCATTTAAAGACGGCAGGCATTACAGCATCAGCCATCGACGGCAAACTCGACGGACAGCTAAAGCTCACTTTCCCCTTAGCTCACAACGTCGAAACCACCGAGGTCCGCACCGAAGGCCGGATCCGCATCTCAGACGGCCGCCTGAAAGGTGCCATCGGTAAAGACGACATTTCCGGCGGCAAATTCGACATCGACATTTCCGACAAAGCCATCGACGCGCACGGCGAGATGTTGCTCTCAGGCGTACCATTACGTATTGTTGGTCAGCACTTCCTCAATAC
>JABFRJ010000374.1 GCA_013141255.1 Hyphomicrobiaceae bacterium | reverse complement strand
TGCAGAGCGCGTGCTGTTCATGACGCACATGGATACGGTGCCGTTGTGCGCGGGCGCGAAGCCGAAGGTGCAAGGGCGCAAAATAGTCAATACCGCGAAGACGGCGCTGGGTGGCGATAACCGGACGGGCTGCGCGGTGCTGGTGACGCTGGCGGCGGAACTGATGAAGCACAAATACGATCATCCGCCGTTGACGCTGATGTTTACGGTGCGTGAGGAAAGCGGGTTGTGGGGCGCGCAGTTTGTGCGTCCCGAGGATTTGGGTGGGGTCAAGATTGGTTTCAATTTCGATGGGCGGATGGCGTCGGCTGTGACCATCGGCGCGGTTGGGGCTGATCGGTGGCAAGTGGAAATATTTGGCCGCGCCTCACACGCGGGGAGTGCGCCCGAGCGTGGTATCAGTGCGACCGTGATCATGGCAGAGGCGCTGGCCAAGGTGAGAGCGGGTGGGTGGTTTGGAAAAATCGAGAAGAACACGGGCAAGGGTACGAGCAACGTCGGATCAGTGGCGGGCGCGGATGGTGGAGCGGCGGGAGACGCGACCAACGTGGTGACGGACTACGTGTTGGTGAAGGGGGAGAGCCGCAGCCACGATGCGGGGTTCTTCAAGCATATCACGGCGGCCTATAAGCAGGCGTTCACAGAGGCGGCTCAGTCGGTGGTCAATAGTCAGGGCAAAGCGGGGCGGATCAAGTTTAGCACGCGAACCGACTACTATCCGTTCCGGATGAAAGAGACCGCGCCGGTGGTGCGGCGCGCCATCGCAGCGGTGGAGGCAGAAGGTTTGGTGCCGGATGTGCGCGTGGCGAACGGCGGGCTTGATGCCAATTGGCTGGTGCGCCACGGCATCCCGACCGTGACCTTTGGCGCGGGGCAGAATGACCCGCATACCGTCGATGAGTGGATCGATCTGGTTGAGTTTGAACGTGCGTGTGGTCTCGCGGTGCGGTTGGCGACGATGGGGTAGGGCGTGGTTGTTCGATTTGGCATTGCAATCGCTACAGTCGTTGCCAATGCAGCACCAGATTGAATGAAGCGGATCTGAGATCAGTTTCAATCGTCATGGCCGCGTCGGCGACCAGCCAAGCAAGCCTCTGAATGTGCGCTTCACCGCGAACCTTGTGAATTCCATCTCTAACCGGACGGCAGCACACAACGAGCGGCGCATTGCATGGGTGGCCGCCGCCGCGGCCAAGACGGAACGTATGATAGCGTCGTGGTCAACCTGACAACGGTCCTACTAGGCAGTAGGGCAATCGGCAATCTGAGACTGTGTTTTCGCGATGTTTGTCGCGGCTACAACGTGAGTTTGTGATGCGGGTTGCGGATGGGATTTTAAGATTTTGTTAACCGGCGGCGTAGAGACTCAAAACATCAAAGATTGATACGCGGCTCCCTCCACTGCCCAGGACGCGCGAGCACCTCGAAAGAGCGCTGATGTTGATCGAATATGCGGAAAGGCGGACGGCCCGGCTTTCTTCTTCGCAGATGCAGTGATCGCCTACTTGCACCGTTTCCAATGAAACACGTCTCTCTCGACGTTTTAAGTTGTCTAAATGCGCGGCCCGGCTGGTTCAGTCGGGCCGTTTTGTTTTTTTTGGGGGCTGTGTGGTTTGTTTGTGCTTAGGCTTGTTGGCTCGGCTGTTTCGGGACATCGCGGAAATATCCCCAAATACCGAGAATGATAAGTAGACCTCCTAGGCCAATGAAGAACTGACCAAAGCGTGTGCGACCTGTTGGTGGTCTACTGCATTTGACTGGCAGCGCTTCGTGCTCGTTTGTAAGGAAGGCAGGAGTGGAAGGGACTTTCTGTAAAGCTTTCAAATCATTTAAATTGCATGAGCCAAAGTGCACAAAGATGCCAAATTGGGTCGAGTCCGTTCCGTAACAAACGGTCCTTTGGCGGCGTCCACTTAGACAAACATTTATCCTGACTTCGGTCTTGGTACCGTTCTCGACGAAGTGTTGGATGGTCTTTTCTATCGTGCGTGCGTTCGAAAGAATTTTCCAACCAAGCATGGCCAACAATAGCCCGACGAGTGCGACCTGCAGCCAGCCTATCAGTCGTTTTGGCCGGGTTTGTGGGAACGTCGGCATATCGCCACTCTTAGGCTGTTGCCCACATGCGCGGTTCGGCAGGTGATAAGACGCCGCCGATGCGGATGGCTTCAGTGCGGGTCGCGAGGCCGGTTTTGTCGTCGATGTCGATGCACAGACCGCAGACGGTGGCGGGGCCTTCGGCGGGCTCGAAGCGGCCACGCGGGATGCGGGTGATGAAGCGGTTGACGGGCTCGTCGGTGTCCATGCCGATGATGGAATTGTAATCGCCGCACATGCCAACGTCGGACTGGTAGGCGGTGCCGTGGGGTAGGACGCGGTAGTCGGATGTGGGGCTGTGGGTGTGTGTGCCGGCGACGCCCGAGACGCGGCCATCGAGGAAGTAGGCAAGGCCTTGCTTCTCGCTGGTGGCTTCGGCGTGGAAGTCGATGAAGATGGCGTCGGCGCCTTTTTTCAGTTTGCAGGCTGTGATTTCGGCGTCGATGGCGCGGAAGGGGCAATCGAGTTCGGTCATGAAGATGCGGCCAAGCGCGTTGATGACCAGGACTTCAGCGCCGTTGCGGGCTTTGTAGAGGCCGGCGCCGCGACCGGGCGTGCCCTTGGGAAAGTTGAGTGGGCGGATCAGTTTGGGTTGGCGCTCGATGAAGACGAGGGTGTCTTTCTGGTCGAAGGCATGATTGCCGAGCGTGACGCAGTCCGCGCCGGCGTCGAGTAATTCTTCGGTGATGGCCTCGGTGATGCCGAAACCGCCGGCGGCGTTCTCGCCGTTGACGACGACGAAATCGAGAGCGTATTTGACGCGCAGTTTGGGCAGTGCGTCGAGCACGGCTTTACGGCCTGCGCGGCCAACAACGTCACCTAGAAACATAAACCGCATACGATGATCTCGCGCCGTGGTTTGGTTAGGGGGCAGACCGCTGCGGCCCTGACGGCGTTAGGATCCAATCCAGGCGTTCGTCATAGTCCGCTACCGGCACGGCGTCGACCCTTTGGGCGTCGAAAGCTAGGCCAATGGTGACGATTTCTTTGATGGCGCGGGTGGCGGCGAGGGTGCGGTCGTAAAAGCCGCCGCCGTAGCCGAGGCGGAAGCCCTTGGCGTCGAAGGCTAGGAGCGGGATCAGAAAAACGTCGGGGATGACCAGTGCGGCTGACGTGGTGGGCTCGCGGATGCCCCAGATTGTGGTTTCAAGCGGGGCACCGGGATTGTGGAGGCGAAACTCGACCGGTTTGCCTTTGCCGATCATGCGGGGGAGGGCGATGGCATGGCCCATGGCGCGGAGGTGGGCGCAGAGAGGGAGCGGATTGATTTCCTCGCCGATGGGCATGAAGGCGCCGATGATGCTTGCGGGCGGGATGGCGGCGAAGGCGAGGCCGCGCTCGGCGATAAGCTCAGCGGCAGCTTGGCGTTCGGCGGTTGGAATGGCTGCGCGGGCAGCGCGCATGGTCTCGCGCAGGCGGGCCTTGGCGGCGGTCAGATCAGGATTGGGGGGAGGCGACGGCATGGTTTTGGTTGGTCGCCGTGATCGAGATGAGTGCAGAGCCGCGATGGCCGTACCGTTTGATCCCGCGTGGTCCCTACAATTGTAAGGTGGGCGCCATATGTCCGGAACCAGGGTTCCAGTCAGGGACAGCTCCCATGCGAGTCTTATAGGCCCCCGGGTCGTATAGGTGACGAACCTCACAGCCCTGCCCGTGCAATATAGTGTGCTTCGGGGGGAACGCCAAACCCTGGGACGGGCGGTGGCGGTAAAATTTTATGTCGGATCAGGAGGCGTGGGGTCAGGTGGCATAATTTTTGGCGGCGTGGAGTTAGGAAGCGCGGGATGGCTCGCTGGCGGGGGAGACGTTAACTGCGGAGGTACTGGTTTCGCCCACGGCGTCAAACAGTTCGTCAGTGATAATTAGCGCGGTCATGAGAAGGAGTTGCTCGTTGACGGCGCCGCCAGATTCACGCGTGAGGGCGTCAAACTTGTCTTTCAAGTAGGCGGCAAGGGCGGCCAGACGTTGCTCTTCGCCGTCGCCGCAATTGAGCCGGTAGGTGCGACCGTTGAGGACGATGCTGATTTGGCCCATGTCAGGAGTGGCCCATGTTAGAATTGGCCCATGTGTCGGTTTAGCCTTTGGGGTCGCGCGGCGGTGGTCGGGATCGAGAACCGGCTATTTGTCGCTTTCAAGTATGCCATCCAGCGCGTCCAAGGCCCAGGCGAGACGGTTGGCGATCTCGGTCTGGCGCTGTTCGAGCGCTGTAAGTTGGGCCTTCAATGTGGCGCATTCAGAGCGAAGCGCGATAAGTTCGGTGTTTGCGACCGTCGTACTGTCGGTCTTTGACGCGGGCTTGGCGTCTGCGGCGGGTTTAGTCTTGGCTGTGGGTGTGCTGGTACGCTTGGGCTGGCGGATCTCGGCTGGCAAGCTGCGGTAGGGGCGGGACGTGCTTTTACTCCCGTGCGCACTCACGGTTTGGGTTGGACTAGGGCGAACACGGTCGTTTGGCATAGAGGCCCCCTCGGCAGCTCAGAACAGGGTATAGCCAACGCATTGATCACAACTCGGTTTCGTTGGTTAACCCCGTTCTCGGCGCGGCTCAATGGGCGATCAGCAGAAGTTGACGTCTGTGATGCCGCGCGGCCAGAGTTGGCACGTTTACGTTTACCGCATCTGTCGCAGGGGAAATTGGCGGGAAAAGCGGCTAGCGCAATTGACGGACCCGTAACATCGGGCGATAGCAGCGAGCGCTGGCACCGGCGAACAAGTTGCCGCCTTCGCACGAGCTGTACGTTTTGGTTCATGGGTGCCGATCAAATTGTATCATTTAAGACACACTGGCGAGGAGAATACCATCATGGCTGTGAAGGTCTTTATCAACGGTTTCGGACGCATTGGTCGCAACGTGCTGCGCGCGATTGTCGAGTCGGGTCGCAAAGATATCGTCGTGGTCGGCATCAACGACCTCGGTCCGGTGGAAACCAACGCGCACCTGCTGCGTTTTGATTCGGTTCACGGCAAGTTCCCCGCCGACGTGAAGGTCGATGGCGACAGCCTCGTCATCAATGGCCAGCACATCAAAGTGACTGCGGTCAAAGATCCAGCTCAGTTGCCGCACAAAGCGCTGGGCGTGGACATCGCGATGGAATGCACGGGTATCTTCACGGCCAAAGATAAAGCTTCGGCGCATTTGGCGGCAGGCGCGAAACGCGTGTTGGTGTCGGCTCCGGCTGATGGCGCTGACCTCACGGTGGTTTATGGTGTGAACCACAATAAACTCACCAAAGAGCATATGGTGGTGTCGAATGCTTCGTGCACGACGAACTGCCTCGCACCGGTCGCTAAGGTGCTGCATGACGCGTTTGGTATCGAGAAGGGCATGATGACGACGATCCACTCGTATACGGGTGATCAGCCGACGCTCGACACCATGCACAAGGATCTCTACCGCGGTCGCGCGGCGGCGCTGTCGATGATCCCGACCTCGACGGGGGCTGCGAAAGCGGTTGGCTTGGTGCTGCCGGATCTCAATGGCAAGCTCGACGGCTTCTCCATTCGCGTGCCGACGCCGAACGTGTCGGTGGTTGATTTTAAGTTCATCGCCAAAAAGAAGACCACGAAAGAAGAAATCAACGCGGCGATCAAGGCTGCGGCTGAGGGTCCGCTCAAGGGTATTCTGGGTTACACAACTGCGCCGAATG
>JABFRJ010000359.1 GCA_013141255.1 Hyphomicrobiaceae bacterium | reverse complement strand
CTATCGACAGCCCCTTCGGCCCGAGGTTGTCACCTATGCCTTAGGTACGTTCTGTTGCCCATGTTTCCGGGCCGAACATGAAAAACTTGGTGGGCGATGAAGGACTCGAACCTTCGACTCATTGATTAAGAGTATGAATTCCCAAATTGGAACTACGAAAAATCAATGACTTAAATAGACGCCCGTTGCAACTAACGCCTCATCAAGCATCACTGTTCAGCACCAACTCCCGCAAATCTCCCGCGTCGACGACAAGCGCGATAGTCAAGTTGGCACTCGCGTTTGATCTGCCTCGCACCGCACCGTCAGGCTCTACCAAAATGCCGGGAAAGCATTCGCGCCGCGTCTCCCAACATTTCTTCGACCACCTTGATCGATTTTCGGTGGATTTGGTCTATGCGCTCAGCATATGGCACAGTCAGCGCTGCAATCGCTTGTCCTCTAGTATCAAGAATCGGAAAGCTGACAGCATACAGACCGCGGACCTGCACACTTGGGATCGACTCAAATCCACGAGCGTGAACCGTGCTCAAGACGGTCTCGATTTGCTGATCAGCATGATCCGGTCGCCGCTCGATCGATTCTTGTATCCGCAGTTGGCGTGTTTGTAGATCCTGAAATGCGAGGAGAACGCGACCAGACGCTGAAACAAGCACATCGAGTTCGGCTCCAACCCGCAGACTAAAGCCCATACCACTGGGACTGTCGACCTTTGCCACGACAACCTGACGCCCCTGATTGTAGACGGTCAGGTGACATGACTGCTCAATCTCGCTCGACAATTTGTGCATGACCGGAACTGCTTCTGCCAGAAGCCGATGCGTTGGAGGATTGGCGTGGGCTAGCTCAAAAAGCTTTGTGGTAACGACAAACCGATCGTCGAGATTCGCCAGATACCCCCGTTCCACGAGGCAAGTTACCATGCGATAGAGTTCACCGGTCGAGCGTCCAAGGCTATGCCCAATCTCCTTTTGAGAAAGTGGTACCTCGCTTCGGCAAAGCAATTCCAAAATGTCGAGGCCCTTCTCAAGCGCCGGAGCTGAGTAAGCCGGACTGTCCGATTCGGTGACCAATTTAGCGGGCTTTGCACCAGAGTTCATTTGACGATCTCAAAAATACCTGCAACCGAGGCCAGTATAGCCAATATTTCCGTTTAGCGCATTCGATCGATCAAATTCTCTCGCAGCGTGCGACGCATGATCTTGCCAGCCCCCGAGATTGGGAATTCGGTGAACAGTTCCAGTCTCTCAGGAAGTTTGAACTTGGCAATGTTGTGTATGAGTAGGAAATTGATCATTTGTTCGAAGGCCAACGTCTCGTTCGGCCGCAGCACGACACAGGCGCAGGCGCGCTCGCCGTAAGTCGGGTCAGGCATTGCAATGAGCGCGACCGAGTGTACGGCCGGATGCTTTAGGATCATGTTTTCAACCTCATCAATGCCGATTTTCTCGCCGCCGCGATTGATCAGGTCGCCTTTGCGGCCCTCACAGAAAATGGTTCGCCCGTTTTTGGTAACGATGTCCCCCATGCGATAGAAACCATCGGACGTAAAAGCACGCCCATTAAACTCTGGCGCATTGTAGTAGCCGCAGATCGTGTACGGTCCCCGCGTCACCAATTCTCCGCGTTCCCCATCGGGCACCTCGAGATCGTTCTCGTCGAGCACCTTGACTTCATCGGCCGGACACATGGGTATGCCTGACGATGTAAGAATCGTCGCATCATCTGCGTCGAGCGGTGTTAAATTGAGTAGGCCCTCCGCTGTCCCGTAAACCTCTTGGTACTGACACCGCAGCGTCTTTCGGATTCGGTCGCGCAGCTCTGGCGACAAGCGCGCACCACCGTTTTGCACCATCTGCAAGGAGTTGAAATTGTACGTCGAGAGCGACGGATCATTGAGCCAGTTGACGAACAACGGCACTGCGGCAGGAACCGTGGTCACCCGTTCGGCTGCAATCAACTGAAAAACCGTCGCAGTATCGCCTCTTGGCGCGATGACAACGCGACCGCCCGATGAAATCGCCCCCAGTATCCCAGGCGAGCCAAGATTATAGTTGTGCGCCATTGGAAGCACCATGAGTTGTACCGTATCTGGCCCAAAACCGGCGACGCGCGCACTCTGCTCAAAGTTATAGAGATAGTCGTTGTGCGTGCGCGGAATCAACTTCGGTAAAGCCGTCGTCCCACCGGAAAGCAACATCAGGGCAACGTCGGTTGCTTCAGGCATGTAGGCGGCAACTGCTGAGCGAACTGTATCCGGCGCTTCGGTCGCCAGCAGAGCGTTGATCGACGTCGCATTCGGACCGGCCTCGCCCTTGACAAAAACGTTGCGTAAGTGCGGTTGCGACTTGCGAATACTCTCTGCCATCTGCCGGAAATCAAAGTCCTTGATCTTGTCTGCAACAAATAGGGCAACAGCGCCTGATGCGCGGACATAGTGTTCGATTTCCATCTGCCGGTGGGACGGCAAAGCCATGACCGGAATGACGCCAATGCGAAGCAACGCAAGGAAGGTGACGAAAAAATCGGCACTGTTTGGCAATTGGAAAACGACGATCTGTTGCGAGCGCAGGCCATGAGCGTAAAGCTGCGCCGCAAGATGCTCGGACTTCATCCACATATCGCCAAGCGTATAGCGCTGGTCGCCTTCAACAAGAATAATCCGTCCTGGATCTTTTGAGGTAAGTTCGGCGAAATGGTGTGGAATTGAAATGTCACGCCAGTACCCCGCTTCTCGATATTGGCGAGCGAGATCTTCCGGCCATGCGACGCATCCAGCAAGCATCATCGGTGTTCCTGCGTTCGAATTCGTCAAGATTGTTTCTGTGCAGCTTCATAGCGCGCTAAAAACTTCGGCGACATTTTTTGAAGTCGATCCCGATCGATCCGGCCGGACCGCATGAGATAGCTCATGGCGAACTCGTGCGGCGGCAGCTCCATGTGACGGGCAAAATTCTCATACCAAGCGGCACTCGATTTCGCGGCAGCCACGAGCTTCTCAACAACCGGGCGCCGCTTCAATTCATAGAGTTGCAGCGCACGACCCAGATCGGCGGGCTCGGCTTCGAGCGCCTTGACAAGAGCGACCACATCCTCAATCGCGAGCCGCGTACCGGAACCGATGGAAAAGTGAGCCGTGTGGAGCGCGTCACCGACGAGAACCATATTGCGGAACGACCAGCGATCGCTCCAGAGCCATGGAAAATTACGCCACACGGACTTGTTTGAGATGAGACTCTTTCCGCCAAGGACGCCTAAAAACACATCCGCGCAGACGGTACGAGTCTCCTCTGGCGACATTGCAGCGAAACCGTACCGCTCCCAAGTCGGCCGATCGCACTCGACGATGAACGTGCTCATCCCTGGCGCGTAGCGGTAGTGATGGGCGTTGAAATGTCCATCCGGCGTTCGCACGAATGTTTGGGACAGGGTGTCGAATTCTTGCGTCGTGCCGAACCAGGCGAACTTATTGTCGAGATATGAGATCGAAGTTTTGAAGTCTCCTTCGAAGCTGCGGCGGACAAGAGAATTGAGCCCGTCTGCCGCAACGATCAGATCAAATCCCGACAGTTGATCCGGCGATGTAACCAACTCTCCGAAGCGCAGAACGACGCCAACTCGTGCCGCACGCGCTTGCAGCAGTTGCAACAATTCGAGGCGCCCGACCGCCGAGAACCCAATGCCGTCAAGGCAGATCGCCTCGCCGGCATGGTTGATCGTTATGTCGCTCCACGCTTCCATATGCGTTGCGAGGTCATCAGCGGTCTCCGGGTCGTCGGCCCGCAGGAACTCCCAGGCGCGGTCGGAGAAGACGACGCCGAAGCCCCACGTAGCATCTGCCGGGTTCTGCTCGAACACGTGGACATCGGCATCAGCGTGTCGTGCCTTCCACAGATAGGAGAAATAGAGGCCGGCTGGGCCGCCTCCGAGTACCGCAATTTTCATGGCGCCTCGACGTGACTGATGCTTCTTCTGGAATGCGAGGTGTCACTTTCCTGTCTGGTGGACTTCAATGATGTTGCCGTCGGGATCGTGAAAAAAGATCTGATACCAGCCAGCCATCGCCCAAGTACCATAATCGGAATACGGAACCTTCTTCGCCTCAAGGCGGCGCTTGAAGCCTTCGATGTCGTCTGTGCGGAAGCAGAAGTGACCACGCTCGAGCGGATTGATCGCATGTTTCATGCGAAAGCCGAGGTCAATATCCTTGCGCGCGATATGAAATTCGACAGCCCCGTCCGTGATGAGGTCGACGTTACCGCCGTACCCACCGTCATCGCTGACGTTGATGCGCTGGTGATTGGCCGAACCTAGATCGAACAGACCCCGATAGAATTCGGATAACCGCTGAACGTTGTCCGTGCAGAGGTTCATGTGGTGGTATTTCAGTTTCACTGGCGCTCTCCTGGATTTATTTGTGCTTTGCAGCAATTTTTGCTGCGCCGCAGCCGCCCTATCTGCAAACGCAATTCAAGCGGGAATATACAGTTTTTTGGCGATCAGGGCTGCCCATAACTGTAAATTCCAAATGGAGCTCGCGCAATCAATATTTTATTATTGCATTTATAAATTCATATATGCTTTATGGGTAGCGACGTGCTATCGCGTGACGCCGCCCGCAAGGTGGACAAAAAAACCGGGAGACAAAGCCCATGGCGAGACTTGTCGGCAAAGTCGCACTTATTACCGGAGGCGGTGGCGGGATTGGTAAGGCAACTGCTGAACGCTTCGCCGAAGAGGGGGCGAAAGTGGTCGTCGCCGACATCAACGAAGCGCTAGGCGCAGTGGCGGCAACTGCAGCGAAGGCAAAGGCCATGAATGGCGGCGACGCCATGTTCGTGCGCTGCGATGTCACCGACAAAGCAAGCGTTGCGGCCGCAGTGGCGAAGACGCTTCGCCAGTACGGCAGCCTAAACGTGCTTCACAACAACGCTGGCGGAGCGTCCCCTGCAGATGGACGCGTCACAGAAGCGCCCGAGGAAGAATTCTGGCGCGCGATCAAATTAGATCTCTTCGGCACGTTCCTCTGCTCGAAGGTCGCGATCCCCGAAATCGCGAAAGCGGGAGGTGGCTCCGTCATCAATATGTCTTCGATCGTCGCTATCATGGCGATGCCTGGACGTGACTGCTACACGGCCGCTAAGGGCGGCATCTCCGCGCTAACACGATCGATGGCGGTGGAATATGCCCCCGACCGCATTCGTGTGAATGCAATTGCGCCGTCCGTGACGCTTTCAGATCGCGTGAAAAAGCAACTCGAAGGCAATTCTGCAACCGAAGAGCTTGGGCGTCAGCATCTGCTGGGGCTGATCGAGCCGATTTACATTGCCGATTTGGCTGTCTATCTCGCCTCCGACGAATCTGGGCGCACCACAGGTCAGATACTGCCGGTCGACAGCGGTGTGACAATCCGATGACCTTGGCAGACGGACATCAGTCGATTGTGCGTTCCGATGTCTGTGCCGTGAGCGTGGTGCGCCGCGTTGCGGCTATGCTCGATCTCGAGTCGTCCCGCTTCGTCGAGGGCGACATGCTGCCGCGCGGTTGGCACTTTTTCCTGCTTGGCGGGGAAGCACCGCGCTCGGATTTGCGCGCCGATGGCTTTTCGGGTTTTGGCGTGCCGATCCCTGATCTGGGATTACCGCGTCTGCTCATTGCCGGTCGCACAGTTGCCTACCACAGCGACATCCCCATCGGAGCCAACTTAGTTCGATCGAGCGTCATCGATAAAATCGAGCACAAGACAGTGCCGTCG
>JABFRJ010000113.1 GCA_013141255.1 Hyphomicrobiaceae bacterium | reverse complement strand
GGGCGTCGACTTCGGGGCCTTCACGCAGGAGCGCGAGTTCGAGCTTGAAGCGAGTGAGAACCGTGCGGAGATCGTGGCTGACGCCGGCCAACATGGTGGTGCGCTGCTCGACGTGCTGGGTGATGCGGTCGCGCATTTCGAGGAAGGCTTGGGCGGCTTGGCGCACTTCGCGGGCGCCGCGAGGGTGGAAATCGTCAGGGAAGCCGCGGCCTTTACCGAAGCTTTCGGCGGCGTCGGCTAAGCGCAAGATAGGCCTTATTTGATTGCGCAAGAGGAGCACAGCTGCGGAGACAAGCACTAATGAGGTGCCGACCATCCAGACGAGGAAGATGTGGCTGTTTGAGGCGTAGATCTGGGCGCGCGGAGCGACGAAGCGCAGTGTTGCTGTGTCGAGTTTGATGCGGATTTCGACACGGTCGGACTGGCCGACAGTATCGATCCAGGCGGGCTTGCGCACCTGGCGACGGATACTGTCGGTGAGCGAGCGATCCAGCAGACCAAAGAAGGGGCGCAATTCTTTGGATGGTAGATCGCCGGGGGGGAGGATTTGTAGCGAGGTGAGCGCCAATTTGTTTTGCGCCAGATCGATGAGGCGGCTCGGGTCGGCGGAAAATTCGGGTTGTTCGTAAAGCTCGACGACGGCTGCGATGTCGCGGGCGGTGGCCTCGGAGAGGTGGCGGGTGACTTGGTTCCAATGGCGCTCAAGGAAGACGAAAGCCAACACGCTTTCGAGCAGAACAATGGGCACGAGAATGATGAGCAGGGCGCGGGCATAGAGGCCTTTGGGCAGTAGCTCGTTGGCCAACGTGCCTAAGGGGCCGATCATGCGATTCACATACGAGCGCATGCCCCCACCGATCCTACCGATGAAGGTGCCAACACTCGCTCTTTGCTCTTGGAGCAGCTTCACAACGGCCGTTCGTCTCCGGTTCGGCGGCGCCACTTATTGGGCGGTCAATCGGTATAGAGGATGTAGCCTTTACCGCGGACGGTCTGGAGATACACGGGATTGGAGGGGTCGGTCTCTATCTTTCTGCGGAGACGGTTGATCTGGACGTCAATGGCGCGTTCGCTGCCAGTCGATTCATCGGGGGCGAGTTCGTGTCGGGGTATGGGGGAGCCAGGCTTTTGGGCGAACATGCGCATCAGATCGCGTTCGCGCTCGGTCAATTTGATGGTTTCCTCACCGCGTTTCAGTTCGCCACGTCCCATGGAGAAGGTGTATGCGCCCATGCGGACCTCATCCTTGACGACGCTGGGGCCGCCACGGGCGCGGCGTAGAATGTTTTGCAGGCGAAGTAAGAGTTCGCGGGGCTCGAACGGCTTGGCGACATAGTCTTCGACGCCGGCTTCCAGGCCTTCGATGCGGTCGGTGGTATCGGAGCGGGCGGTCAACATGCAAATGGGTACGTTGATGTTGGCCTTTAAATCTCGCGCCAGTGAGAGGCCACTTTCCCCCGGCATCATAATGTCGAGGATGACAAGATCGAAAGAGAGTCCGCGCATGGCCGCGCGGGCGGCGGCGGCATCAGCGGCGGGGGTTACGCGGAAACCGTTCTCATGCAGGTAGCGTGAAAGGAGGTCGCGGATGCGCTGGTCGTCGTCGACGACAAGGACGTGCGGGGCGTCGTCGGGTAATATTTCCTTTGCGCGCAGAGCCGGCTGAATTGTCATCGGTGAACCTCGGTCGTCGCGTTGGGCCGCTTTGGATTTGGCAGCAATCGCTATTCGGGCGCTATTCGGGCGTCGGCGCAGCATGGGACGCATTGCTTGCGTCGGCAAGCGTTTGGGCTGCGTCTGCCAGCATTTTAGCAACAGAGGCACGCTCTGAGGGCGTGATGATGGCGAAAAGAAAGCGTTCCACTGCGGCAGCTCCGTCCGGGCCAAGTTCGGCTAGCGCTGCGGCAATGCGGGCTGATTGAAGGTCGGCCAAACGCTTGGCGAGGTTGGCACCGGTATCGGTCAACGTCAGCAGACGCTCGCGGCGGTCGTTGGGACCGGGGCGCTGCTCGATCCAGCCATCGTCGACGAGTTGTTTGAGGACGCGGGCCAGCGATTGCTTGGTGATTTTGAGTACTTCGAGCAGGTCGGCGACGCGGAGGCCGGGATGACGGGCGACAAAGTGTAGGACACGATGATGGGCGCGGCCTAAGCCGTACCCTGCGAGGGCGGCGTCGGGTTCGCCGGTGAAATCGCGATAGGCAAAAAACAACAGCTCGACGACGCGTAGCTTCTGTTCGGAGTCCACTGGGTCCGGGGGTGAACGCGTCGGGTCGTTGGCCGCGTTGGCTAAGCGCCGCATCGATGGGTCCGATTTTGAAATTATGTCAGCCATGTTGACATATCTTGCGCTGTTTGTATCCTGACGCCAAGTGCCTTGATCGATTTTTCACCGTCAACTGGCTTCACAAAAGCAGTTTTGCCCGTTTTTCGGGCATTGCGATGGTGGCGAGGCGACAAGATTGATGTTGTGACTACCAAAATCTCCTCAAGCCCCTGCAAAGGACGCTTTCACAAAAGGACGCTGTCATGGCCACCGCTGCGAAGAGCCCGCTGTCGTTCACCGTTAATCGCAACGCAGCGCCAGTCGCTGTGGCAGACCGCACCAAGGTGTTGGCTGATCCTGGCTTTGGCCGGGTTTTCACTGATCATATGGCCGTCATTCGCTACAGCGAAGGCAAAGGCTGGCATAGCGCCGAGATCACGGCACGGAAGCCGTTGATGCTCGATCCGGCGTCGGCAGTCTTGCATTACGCGCAGGAAATTTTTGAGGGATTGAAAGCGTACAAGCTGGCTGATGGCAGCATGGCGACGTTCAGACCGGAAGCGAATGCGAAACGTTTTCGCGACTCGGCGCGACGGTTGGCGATGCCCGAATTGCCGGAAGACCTGTTCGTCGGCTCCATCGACAGACTGATTGACATTGATCGCGACTGGTTCCCGACGGTTGATGGCGGATCGCTTTATATTCGTCCCTTTATGTTTGCGAATGAAGTGTTTCTCGGCGTGAAGCCGTCGGCGGAATACATGTATCTGGTGATCATGTCGCCGGTGGGCGGGTATTTCAAAAGTGGCGCACCTGCGGTGTCGATCTGGGTGTCGCAGAATTATACGCGCGCGGCTCGTGGTGGCACGGGCGCTGCAAAGTGCGGCGGCAACTACGCCACGGGGCTGGTGGCACAGGCAGAAGCCAGCAAGCATGGCTGCGATCAAGTTGTGTATCTCGACGCAGTCGAACGCCGTTGGGTGGAAGAACTCGGTGGCATGAATGTGTTCTTTGCATTCAGCGATGGCTCGCTACAAACACCGCCGCTTGGTGGCACGATTTTGCCCGGCATCACGCGGGAAAGTCTGCTGACCTTGGCGAAGGCTGAAGGCTTGACCGTGCGCGAAGAACCTTATGCCATCGATCAATGGAAGGCTGACGCTGAGAGCGGGCGCCTGACAGAAGCATTTGCGTGCGGCACGGCTGCGGTGGTGACGCCGATTGGTCGCGTGGCGAGTGCGGACGGAGAATTTAAGATCGGTGCTGGCGGCCCTGGGCAGACGACGACGCGCATCAAGCAGAAGCTGGTGGATATTCAGCGCGGCGTGGCACCTGATCCACTGGGTTGGGTGCATCGGATTGGCTGAGACGGCACAGTCAGAAATGTCAAATTGAGAAACCGCGAAGGGCTGACCTTCGCGGTTTTTTTGTGCGTCAAGTTTTTATGTATCAGGCGACAAGGTTGGAGCGTAGTTTTGTGATCATGATCGCGGCGCGGGCGGCTTCGCGCCCCTTCTCGACGAAGTGCTGCATGAAGATGTGCTTGTGATGTTCGGTTTCTTGAAAATGATGCGGCGTTAGCGAGACTGACAGAATTGGCACTCCGGTATCGAGGCCGACGCGCATGAGGCCGTTGACCACGGCGGTTGCGACAAAGTCGTGCCGGTAGATGCCGCCGTCAACGACGAAGGCGGAGGCTGCAATAGCTGCGTATTTTTTGCTCAAGGCCAGATCGCGCGCAACGAGCGGCAATTCAAAAGCACCGGGGACGTCGAAGACATCAACATGTTGCGATGGGATTATTTCGAGAAAGCCGTCGAGCGAACGATTGACGATATCTGCGTGCCAATGGGCTTTGACGAAGGCGTAGCGGGTGTGTGTCACGGTGATCTCCTTTCGGTAACGACACGTCACCCAAGGCGATCACGCGCAGATCAACGCTCCTCAACTGAGGGGCGCGTTGCGCGTTCTCTATCATCCGGACTATGACCGTCGGCTCAGGCATTGCACCTGATCTGCTGACCCTTCCCGAGTGTGCATCCGATTTCAGTCGAAACGCGGACGCACACGAAGCTTTTGTTTGGTCGCATTTTCTTGACGCGAACCGGAGTCCACTTCGCTCGAAAATGCTCCAGGGAAGGCGCTCGCGGGCTCACGGCTCTCCTTGTGAGGAAACGCCGCATACCGCCGGTGGGGACTTTCACCCCGCCCTGAGAACGGCGTGAGCGTGCATCAAAGTGCTGAGGTCTGCAAGGGCGACGATGTTTTGCAAGACATATTCGCGGCTGTTCTATCGCGATCTTTGCTGACTGGAAAAAGTCCCCTCACCCGATTTTTCGCGTGGTCAATATTGCGCTAAGAGCCCCCTCTCCCTCAGGGAGAGGGGGAGGGGTGCACAGTGGTGTCGTAGTTCCACATCTATCGTCACACGTCAGCGGAACGACGGGCTTTTCGATGTAATGGTTCTTTGCTTTTAAGGCGCAATAAGTCGGGTTAGCTTTGCCGCGCGAGGCGTTCGGGCTCATTGGATTTGAGATCGGCGATGACGGTTTCGCCGCCGACCGCGCGTTGGCCGACATTGACGAGGGCAATGTGGTTCGGCGGCAGATAAACGTCAACGCGACTGCCGAAGCGGATCAAGCCAAAGCGTTCGCCGGTGCCGATGCTGTCGCCTTCTTTGACGAAGGTGACAATGCGGCGGGCAATGAGGCCCGCAATCTGCACGACGGCAATATCTTCGTTGGCAACCGAGGCGATGATGATGGAGCGGCGCTCATTGTCTTCGCTGGCTTTGTCGAGCGCGGCGTTGAGGAAAGCGCCGGGGACGTAAATTGATTTTTTGATGGTGCCGGCGATCGGCGCGCGATTGATGTGCACGTCGAAGACTGAGAGAAAGATCGACACTCGAACACGTTCGTCCGAGCCGAGGCCGAGTTCGGCGGGTGGGCGGACGCGTTCAATGGAGGAGACGCGGCCATCGGCGGGGGAGATGATGAGCCCTTCGCGCATGGGGGTGACGCGGGCGGGATCGCGGAAGAAGTAGGCGACGTAGGCTAAGATGCCGAGCGTCAGGTAGGCGATCCAGGAGAACGGCAGCATGAACCAGAAGAACAGCGCGAGGGCGGCGGCGATGCCGACGAACTTGTAGCCATCGGGATGGATGGGGACCATGAAATCGGTGATGGTGTCGACTAGGCTATGACGGGGGTTCTGAGCCACGCAAAAATTCTCCAACATGGGCGCGTGGATCGAGCCATCGCGCGGGTTGCGCCTTCCCTAGCTGCCGAGGGGCTGGGGGGCAAGGGCTTGCGCTTGGGATGGCACTGGATTGGCGGTTTGCCGCACGACGCAGGCAACGCGGACGGTGGCAAAACGATTGGTCTGTTCCCTTTAGTTCGCGTCCAAAGGAACTCCCCTCATCCGGCCCCGGATCAAGTCCGGGGCCACCTTATCCCTCAGGGAGAAGGGGAAAATACATAGATCTGACAATCGACCGCCCCCTCCCCTGCTT
>JABFRJ010000134.1 GCA_013141255.1 Hyphomicrobiaceae bacterium | reverse complement strand
GGCTTCGCCGGCAGAGGTGCGGAGGCGGAGTTGTTGTGAGCAGTTGGCGGGGGTGGCGTCGGGGTGGTTTAAGATGGCGGCGTAGAGCGTGGGGACGCCGCAGAAAATGGTGGCTTGGTGGGTGTGGAGCGTGCGGAAGACGGCGTCAGGCGTGGGACGGTCAGGCAGAAGAATGGTGGTGGCGCCGACGGAGAGGGGAAAGCTCAGCGCGTTGCCGAGGCCGTAGGCGAAAAAGATTTTGGCGGCGGAGTAGACGATGTCGTGCTCGCGGATGCCGAGGATGCCTTGGCCGTAGAGGCGGGCGGTTTGCATGAGCGAGGCGTGGACATGGCGAGTGCCTTTGGGCATTCCGGTCGAGCCGGAGGAATAGAGCCAGAAGGCGGTCTCGTCAGGGTGGGTGTCGGCGGCGATGAAGGTGGAGCGTTGGTGGGCGAGTTCGTCGGTAAGTGAGAGGGCGAAGGGGGGCGTGGGGCCGCCTGAGACGAAGATGTGTTTGAGGAACGGGAGTTGGCCGAGGAGCGGCTTGATGGTGTCGAGGAGCGGGGCGGAGACGACGAGGGCCGTGGCACGGCTGTCGGCGAGTATGTAGCCGTAATGCTCGGTGGTGAGGAGCGTGTTGAGGAGGACGGGAATGACGCCGGCTTTGATGGCGCCGAAAAACGCGGGTGGGTAGTCGATGGTGTCGAGCATCAGGAGTGCGATGCGGGATTCGCGCGGGATGGCGTAGGTTGTGAGGAGGTTGGCAAAACGATTGGTGTTTTCGGCGAGCGCGGCGTAGGTGAGAGTGCCGGTTGGGTCGATAAAAGCGGTCTTTTTGCCACGGCCTTGGGAGAGGTGGCGATCGACAAGGTCGACGGTTGCGTTGTAGCTACGCGAATGCGGCATAGTTCATACTCCGAGCGTTTCCTGATCGAGTTTGCCTTCTTGAGAAGCATTGCTCGTACTTTAAAATGAACTATAATGCATTTCAGGGCGCGATCCAGTGGAATTTTAGCCGTTGATTCGGCGGAGTGAATGATGAGCGGAAAAATTGGAGCCGCTAGCAAAGCGGTCGCTGTGGTTACGAGTAAACCGGCAGCAGACGACTTGGACCGCAGCTATTTGCTTCGTGTGGGAGAGAACGTGCGGCAGGCGCGGGCGCGACGGGGAATGACGCGCAAGTTGCTGGCGCAGGCGTCAGGCGTTTCGGAAAGGTACCTCGCTGATCTGGAGACAGGTTCGGGCAATGCTTCATTGTTGGTCTTGAAGAAGATCGCGTTGGCGCTCGATCTCGACGTGGGCGATTTGGTGCGCGACACGCCTGAGCCGTCGGTCGAGCTGGCGCTCATTGTGCAGCAGCTTGAACGGTTGGGGGCAGATGACCTCGTTGCTGCACGTCGGCTATTGACGGAACGCTTCGATGGTGTCGTGGCGCAAGCGCAGCGTCGTGTGGCGCTTATTGGCTTGCGAGGGGCGGGGAAGACAACACTTGGTGCAAAAGCCGCGCAACAGCTAGGGGTGCCCTTCATTGAACTCGATCGCGAAATCGAGCGGGCAGCCGGGATGGAGCTTGCGGAAATCTTTGCGCTTCAGGGTCAGGCTAATTTTCGGGCGCTTGAGTATCAATGCCTCAAGGCGGTGATTGAGCGGTTCGATGGCGCTGTGATTGCGACGGGTGGTAGCCTCGTGACCTCGCCGAAGGCTTATGATTTGTTGTTGTCATATTGCCATGTCGTTTGGCTGAAAGCTGCACCGCAGACGCATATGGAGCGGGTGGTGGCTCAGGGCGATATGCGGCCGATGGCAGATAATCCGCAAGCCATGGATGATTTGAAAGCGATCTTGGACAGCAGGTCGGCGCTCTATTCTAAGGCTAACGCGGCGCTTGATACGACAGGAAGGCCCTTGGAATCGGCACTTTCTGAATTACTTGCAATTTTGCCGATGGATATTGCCAGCGGCATCTGATGGGCATGTTAGGATGCGGCCGGGCGGCAAAACTCATCGGCAGGCAATGGATCGCACTTTGTGTTCTCGACGCACAGTTTGAGCGCCGTACGTAGTTCTTGGTTGGCGCGACCGTCGCGTGGGCCCTTGTAAAGCCCCTGCTCCTGGAGCCCACATTGATACATCGTGATCATGAGTTCGCCACCGTACTGCATCGCGAGGGTGTAGTCGCGCAGGGCCGACGTAGCGTCACCTTCGGATTGAGAGATATGGGCGCGGGTATCGTATGTGGCGCCGCTGACGGGGGAAAGTGCGAGCGATTTTTCGACGTCGGCCTTACCGAGCTGTGGGCGGCCCCATTTGAAATAGGCCCAGGCTCGGTTGTTTAAAGCGGTCGCAAAATTGGGTACGAGCTTGATGGCTTGATCGTAGTCGTCGATGGCACGCTCGTAATCGCGTTTGAGTGAGAAGCCAAGTGCGCGAGAGGCATGGGCTGCGCCTCGGGCGTCGTCGGGGATATATTGCTTTTGCAGAATGGCCGAGCAGGCGCGGATGCGGACTTCTGGGTCATCGCTGTAGCACTCGGTTTCATTATCGGCGACGGCCGTGCCAGCGCTGGCGAGACCAATTGCAATTGCTGCGATGGTGCGGGCTACGAGCCGCATGTGTTTTCTCCGTCGATACTTGGGCTGTTCATAGCATGGTTCGCGTCGTGTGATCGAGCGGGGCGATCTTGCTGTGGTTGCCGAGCGCATTACAATGCCAGGGTGTGACAGATCTGAGGCATGGCAATATGGTCGCGATGGGTTTGAATTTCTTGCATGATTGATGACGCGTAACGCGCTGATACGATGGACGATTTGCATGAAAGATGGACAATTTATTGCGGTGGATTGGGGCACGTCATCGTTTCGCGCGGCATTGGTCGATGCTGCTGGCGTGATCTTGGGGCGTATTGAAAGTGGTGACGGGATTATGTCGGTCGAGGGCAGCGCGTTTCAAGCAACGTTGATGCGCTTGCTCGCAGGGTGGACTGGTGGGCACCAGAAACTGCCGATCATAATGAGCGGTATGATTGGGTCCCGACAGGGGTGGGTTGAAGCTGCCTATTTGTCAACGCCCGTGGACCTATCGGCGCTTGGGGAGGCGCTCACTTGGGTCGACGGTGCAGCGCTGGGGGCAATCGCTTTGGTGCCCGGAGTTGAGACGAGGGATGGAGCTGGTGTGCCCGACGTGATGCGAGGGGAGGAGACGCAAATTTTGGGTGCACTTGCTACGTCGGGGGCTGCGGATGGGTTGTTCGTGCTGCCTGGGACGCATTCGAAATGGGCCTGGGTCGCAAGTCGGCGGTTGTTGCGGTTTCAAACTTTTATGACGGGCGAGGTTTTTGCGGCGTTGCGAGGCCATACGATTTTAGGTCGGTTAATGGGGGAGGCTGCGGACACGTTCGATGCTCACGGCTTTCGCGCGGGTGTGGTGGCCGGTGCGGCTGACGGACAGCCGGGGCAGTTGTTGACGCGAATATTTGCCGCTCGGACTTTTGGTTTGCGGGATGATTGGACCGCGGCGCGGTTGGAGAGTTATTTGTCGGGCCTGTTGATTGGTGCGGAGTTGGCAGTGGGACGTGGACTTGCTGTCGATGTTGGCGTGATTACGATTGTTGCGAATAGCAAACTAACTGAGGTTTATGAATTGGCGGCTGCCTCGCTTGGGATTGGTATTCGACGTGCGGGCGACGACCTTGCGGTTGCTGGGCAGCTGGCATTAGTGAGGCAAGGCATTTTTGAACGGAATGGTGGCGCTTTATGATGTTTGGTGAGCGATTAGTGCAGTCTCCTATTATTGCCATTTTACGAGGCGTCACGCCTGCTGAAGTGGTCGACGTAGGCATGGCGCTGGTTGACGCTGGAGTTCATATTATCGAGGTGCCGCTGAATTCACCGCATCCGATGCATTGCATCGAACTGCTCGCAAAACGATTGGGCCGTGATGCGATGATTGGTGCGGGCACTGTTATGACGGAGGCACAAACGCGCGAGGTCGCGCAAGCGGGTGGGCAACTGATTGTTATGCCGCATTCGGATTTTGAAGTGATTTTTGCTGCTCGTAAGTCGGGGCTTGTGGTGGTACCGGGCGTGGCGACACCGACGGAGGCGATTGCGACTTTGGAGGCGGGGGCGGATGGGCTCAAGTTGTTTCCGGCTGAGATGATTACACCGCAGGTGGTGAAATCGCTGCGCGCTGTGTTGCCGAAAGATGCACTGTTGGTGCCGGTTGGTGGCATTGGGGTAGGTAACATTCCGGCCTATGCGCAAGCGGGCGCAAACGGATTTGGGATTGGGTCAACACTCTATGCGCCGGGGCGTGCTGCGCGTGAGGTTGGGGGGCTGGCCAAGGAATTGGTTGCGGTGGCGCGAGCGGTTGTCGTGTCTGGCTGAGGCTGACGAGCCATGTTGAATTGGCTTTGCAGCGGAGGACGTCGCTCTGATAGAAGAACTTATCATTTGTTGATCGTGTTCAGCTCCCTGAGGATTTAAACGTGGCTTTTGTATTCGATCCCATCCCAACGCCCTCATTGCCGGTTGTCGGCACGGATAAGAAATTCCCGGTCAATCGCATATTCTGCGTCGGACGAAACTATGCGGAACATGCACGCGAAATGGGACATGATCCGAATAAGGAACCGCCGTTCTTTTTTATGAAGAGCGCAGATACTTTGTTTCACGGCCATCAGTTGCCTTATCCGGATAAGACCAAAGACTTCCATTTTGAGATGGAGTTGGTGGTGGCGCTGAAATCGGGTGGTGTGAATATCGCACCTGAAACGGCGCTGAGCCACGTGTTTGGTTATGCGGTCGGTCTCGATATGACACGGCGTGATCTGCAGGCGGAGCAGAAGAAGCTCGGTCGTCCATGGGAAGTGGGGAAGTCGTTTGAGAAGAGTGCTCCGTGTGGACCGATCCATCCGGTCGAGAAGGTTGGACATGTGTCGACGGGTGCGATCTGGCTTGATGTCGATGGTCAACGCAAGCAAACCGCCGACCTCAAGGATATGATTTGGGATATTCCAAATCAGATCGCATTTCTGTCAGGTCTGTTTGAATTGAAGCCAGGGGATCTCATCTATTCAGGCACGCCGGCGGGTGTTGGCGCGGTTCAGAAAGGTCAACGGATGCATGGTCATGTCGATGGTGTCGGCGAGATCGATATTACAGTCGTTTAACATTGACCTATGGTTTGCGTTGGGGCCGTTTGTGTCGGGACGAACCGACTTGCGCGGCCCTTATTGCGTTGAAGTACATTATCTCTGAGGTGAGGATCAATTTTCCTATCTGGTTGCTTGGCGATCGTGTGGTTTTAGATTAATGGGCACGACAGGTTTCATTTGAGGAGTGGGGAATGTCACACGGTCACGGGCACGTCGGGCATGATGCTGGCGATAGCAGTAGCAAAAAAATTGCGATTTTTATTACAGTGATTGGTTTGTTCTTGGCGGTTGCAGAGACGTTGGCTAAGGGCGCACAGACGAATTCAATTTCGAAGAATGTCGAGTCGTCGAACTTGTGGTCATTCTACCAGGCAAAGACTATTCGTCAGACGGCGATTAAGACCGCGGCTGAACAGATGGAAATTGATGTAGCGCTGGCGCGTGATCCGGTGGTTAAGGCGCGATTGGAAAAGCGGGTTGCAGATTGGCGCGCTGAGGTTGAGCGTTATCAGTCGGAACCGCCTAAAGGTAATAGCAAAGGCGAAGGGCGCAAAGAACTGATGCAGCGGGCGCTGGCGGCAGAGAAAGAACGCGATGTGTATACCGAAAAATACCATGCGTTTGAGATTGGATCGGCGGCCTTTCAA
>JABFRJ010000476.1 GCA_013141255.1 Hyphomicrobiaceae bacterium | reverse complement strand
CCCGATCCCTGCACATCAGCAGCCGACAACCCCTTCTCATCAAGCACGCGGCGTGCCGATGGTGACGGCGGCATAGATGATGGAGCAATCGCAGGCGTTGCAACCCGAGCAGCAGCAACTGCAACGGCAGGAGCAACAGTCTTCGGAACCGCTGTGGCAGTTGTCGCAGCTTGGCCACCCGCACCTTCCTTAATCAGACCAAGAACGGACCCAACAGCAACGGTCGTACCTGCCTCCGCAATAATCTCCGCCAGCACGCCAGCCGATGGCGCCGGAACTTCAACAGTCACCTTGTCGGTCTCAAGTTCACACAACGGTTCATCAACTTTGATCGCGTCGCCCGCTTTTTTGAACCACTTACCGATCGTAGCCTCCGTCACGCTCTCGCCCAGCGTCGGAACCTTGATTTCGATTGCCATACCTATACCTCGTCCGTTCCACGCGCTCTGTAAGCGCTCAAAAGTTATAGCGCAGCGTCAAACCTTCAACGCCTGCTCAACCAAACTCTTCTGCTCACTCGCGTGTTTGCTTGCGAGCCCCGTTGCCGTCGCTGCAGATGCCGGACGTCCCGCATAACCCGGGCGTTTAACCCGCATCTTCGTATGTTCGAGCACCCACTCAAGGAACGGCTCGGCGAATGACCAAGACCCCATATTTTTCGGCTCTTCCTGACACCAAACGACGTCCGCGTTCGGGAAGCGCGCAAGTTCATGCGTCAGCGCTTTGGCTGGGAATGGATACAGTTGCTCGACGCGCAACAGATATACATCGTCGATCCCTGCGGCTTCGCGCGCTTCATACAAGTCGTAATAGATCTTACCCGCGCTCAGCACGACACGACGGATGTCTTTATCAGCCTTGAGTTTGATCTTCTCGTTCGGCCGAGTTTGCGCGTCATCCCATAAAACACGATGGAAGCTTGACCCGGCAGCAAACTCCTCAAGCGTCGACGTCACACGCTTATGACGCAATAGGGACTTCGGCGTCATCAAGATGAGCGGCTTCCGCACTTTGCGATGGATCTGACGACGCAGAATATGGAAGTAGTTCGCGGGCGTCGTTACGTTAGCAACTTGCCAATTGTCCTCAGCGCTCATCTGTAAGAACCGCTCAAGACGCGCTGACGAATGCTCTGGCCCCTGTCCTTCATAGCCATGTGGTAACAGACACACCAAGCCCGACATACGCAGCCACTTACGCTCGCCAGACGACAAGAACTGATCGAACAGAACTTGAGCACCGTTGGCGAAATCTCCAAACTGCGCTTCCCACATCACCAGAGCCATCGGCTCAGCCAGCGAGTAGCCATATTCGAAGCCAAGCACTGCCTCTTCAGACAGCATGGAATTAATGACTTCGAAGCGTGCTTGATCCGGAGACACATACTTCAACGGCGTATAGAGCCGTTCGGTCTCTTGATCTGTCAGCACCGAATGCCGCTGCGAGAAGGTACCACGCTCACAATCCTGCCCCGACAAACGCACGGGAACTTTATCCCGAACGAGCGTGCCAAATGCGAGATGCTCGGCCATTGCCCAGTCCAAGCCCTGACCGGAATCGACCATTTCGCGGCGCCGATCAAGCAATCGCTGGATTGTTTTGTGGGCATTGAAATCGTTCGGAATGGTCGTCAATCGGCGACCAACCTCCTTGAGCACATCAACGGCCACACCGGTATTTCCGCGACGCGCTTCGTCGTCATCATTACCGATCTGTGACCACCGCCCATCAAGCCAATCGGCCTTGTTGGGTTTGTAGTTCTCAGACGCAGCAAACTCACCATCCAAGTGCGCGCGGAACTTCGCCTGCATCTCATCGACCTCATCCGAGGTCATCACGCCTTCATCGACCAATTGCTTCGAATAAATCTGCACGGTCGTCGGATGTTGCCGGATCGCCTTATACATTTTCGGCTGTGTGAACGCCGGCTCGTCACTTTCATTGTGACCATGCCGACGATAGCAAATCATGTCGATGACGACAGGCTTCTGGAACTTCATCCGAAACTCTGTCGCGATCTTTGCAACGTGCACCACTGCATCCGGGTGATCGCCATTGACGTGGAAAATAGGCGCTTCGACGATCTTCGCGACATCCGTACAATATGGAGACGAGCGCGAGAATTTCGGATTAGTTGTAAACCCGATTTGATTATTGATCACAAAATGGATTGAACCACCGGTCCGATGCCCCTTTAGACCCGAAAGCCCGAAGCATTCCGCCACCACACCTTGACCAGCAAACGCGGCATCCCCATGGATAAGCAGCGGCAGCACCGCACGGCGATCATCCGGCTTACAGCCATGTTGATCCTGCTTCGCGCGCACTTTGCCAAGCACCACCGGATCGACGATTTCAAGATGCGATGGGTTCGCCGTCAACGACATGTGCACTTTATTGCCGTCAAACTCACGATCTGACGACGCCCCAAGATGGTACTTCACGTCCCCCGAGCCTTCGACATCGTCTGGCTTGAATGATCCGCCACGGAACTCGTTAAAGATGGCGCGGAACGGCTTTGACATCACATTGGTGAGAATGTTGAGACGCCCACGATGGGCCATACCGAAAACGATCTCTTTCACGCCGAGCTGACCACCACGCTTGATGATTTGCTCAAGCGCCGGTGCCATGGCCTCGCCACCTTCAAGCCCGAACCGCTTTGTACCCGTGTATTTTACATCAGCGAACTTCTCAAAGCTCTCCGTTTCGATGAGCTTATTTAGGATCGCTTTTTTGCCTTCGGGCGTAAACGACACATCCTTGTCAACGCCTTCAATCCGCTCCTGAATCCACGCCTTCTGCGCAGGCGACGTGATATGCATGAATTCAACGCCGATATGACGGCAATAGGTACGCTTTAAAATCTTGAGTATTTGGCGCACCGTCGCCATCTCAAGACCCAGCACCTTGTCGATAAAGATCGGACGATCAAGATCCGCCTCGGTGAACCCATAAGTCTCCGGCCGTAGCTCTTTGTGCAGCTTGCGCTCGGTCAATCCAAGCGGATCAAGATCCGCAATAAGATGCCCCATCACGCGATAAGCGCGGATCAGCATCAAAGCGCGAATACTATCCTGCGTTGCCCGGAACGTCGCCACGGACGTCAAATCGTAGCCCGCCTGTTGCGCGCGCTGTTCGATACGACCACGAATCTCTTGCTCCTGTTGACCGTAGTCGCCGGTCAAAGCGCCAAGAATGTCATTGTCTTTGTCGAGCGGCGTCTTGGATTGTGACCACGACGGCGTGTGCCGCGTTTCACTGTCCTGCATCAGTTGAAAAAACTGCCGCCACTGCTCCGGCACAGATCCCGGATTGTTCTCATACAACGTCTGCATCTGCTCAATGTATGCAGCGTTCGTGCCGTGCAGGAATGACGAAAGTGCGAATGCTTCGTTCTCTGCCTGTCTAGACATTTGATGGACCCTTGGATCTATACGTCAACTGAACGCTCAAGCAAAAGCAGGAACCGATCGCGCGACGCGTGGCGAAATTGTACGCCACCTAAAAGCTGCTTCACGCGGCCAAAACGTGGCGAAATTTCACCGCAATCGAATTCTCTGGAAACAGACAAACACTACGCAACCAGCATAACCGCGAGACCATACTTCGGTAACTCAGCAACGGCGCGCCTGCTATACGACGAACGACCGGTACACGTGCACCGGTCGCTCAAAAATTCAGCCCTTCAAGACTTTTGCTAACGTCGTGCCTAAGCTGGCAGGACTGTCAGCGATCGCAATTCCTGCCGAGCGCATGGCCTCGAACTTATCTTCGGCCTTGCCCTTACCACCCGAGATAATGGCACCGGCATGTCCCATGCGGCGCCCCGGAGGTGCCGTTGCTCCAGCGATGAACCCAGCCATCGGTTTGTGTCGCCCCTTGGCACGCTCCCGCTTGATGAATTCAGCAGCATCTTCTTCAGCCGACCCGCCAATTTCCCCGATCATGATGATCGAATGCGTATCCGGATCCGCCAGAAACATTTCCAACACATCGATAAACTCGGTACCCTTGACCGGATCGCCACCAATACCAACTGCAGTCGATTGGCCGAGCCCCGCATCCGACGTCTGTTTGACGGCTTCATAAGTCAGCGTACCTGACCTTGAAACAATCCCAACATTGCCCTTCTTAAAGATGTTGCCCGGCATAATGCCGATCTTGCACTGGTCCGGCGTCAAAACACCTGGGCAGTTCGGCCCGATAAGACGTGACCATGAACCTTGAAGTGCCCGCTTGACGCGCACCATATCCATCACCGGAATGCCTTCAGTGATGCACACTATCAGCGGAATCTCCGCGTCGATCGCTTCCAGGATCGCATCCGCAGCGTAAGGAGGTGGCACATAGATCGACGATGCATTGGCCCCAGTCTTCGCTTTGGCCTCAGCCACAGAATTAAACATCGGCACATGCGCCAAATCAGCGTCAGGGTGCTTTGAGCCGCCCTTGCCTGGCGTCACGCCACCAACGATATGCGTTCCGTAGGTCTTCGCTTGCTTTGTATGAAAGGTGCCCTGGCTGCCGGTAATGCCCTGACAGATCACTTTGGTAGAACGGTCGACGAGGATGGCCATGTGCGCGCTTTCGATCGAGAATTGGTGCGCTGCTTTTGGGCCAGAATTGCCGCGGGATCAAGTGCGCCGAAGGATCGACAAAAGTCCCATCCGCCAATTATGGCGCCAGAGCGCGGCCAGGGAGGGCAACCGAACAACCAGAGTACAGATTGAGCACTTTTAAGGCACAAGCCGCAACTTTTTGTCGAATACGCCGAGCACACGCTCAAGCTCTTGCCCTCGCTTGAGCACCAAACCCGCCCCCGAAACAACCGCAAATGCACCCTGCTTGCGTGCTAGCTGGGGTACCTTCTCAATCCGGACTAGAGCCGTCTCACTGGTTCGGCGAAACGCCGAAAACACGGCACTTTCATTATTAAAATCAAGAGCATAATCGCGCCATTCACCTGCAGCCACCATTCGTCCATACACCGTAAGGATCGCACTCAACTCTTGCTTGTTGAACGTAACCACCGCCCCCGAGGATCTCTGACCAGGCGCCGGAGTAGAACTATAACGCACGAGTTCAAGAATCTGTCCGTCGCGCGCTTTTACCTTGCTCGGTTCAATGTCGCTCACGTCCAACGCCCTCGTCAGATCCTCAAGAAGACTGCAGCAATCCCAAAGTCATTTGCGTGCACTGTCAAGAACGCGTCTCGAACCAAGCACAGCATAAAATCGCACATTTCTTCATTGACTCCGCTTTGGAAACTCCGATGCCCGTCAAGCGCGGGCAATCAACGTCAATACGAATACATGCCGCAATTCGGATGTTCAGAGTCATCGTCGAGTCAAATCAAAATACATCAGGTTAACCAGTAGTTAACCACAACAGATGCAAAGTTAATGGGCAAGTACGAGTGATTCGCGTTTGGAATCTCAACTTAAGCTCAGAGAGAGGACTACTCAAATGGCCAAGATCGCCAAAGCTACGAAGACCAAAGCCACGAAGACCAAAGTAAAGTCGAAGAAGCCAGCTGCTAAGCGCGCCGTAAAGGCCGTTCGCACGGCCAAGCGTTCGGGCGCTGCTCGCCGCAAGTCTACGACTGCAAAGCGCAAAACGCGCTAAGCCAAACGTGTTTGGCTTTTGAAGATCTCGTGCCCGGGCAGGGCTCGAACGTCTCACTCGGCCGGTGCACCACTCTGTGGTCACCGGCCGTGCCTTTTTCAGATGCCCATCAACCGCCACCAGAACCGCTTGCCTTTTGTAGAACTCGGTCGCGCCACCGAACCAATTTTTA